>JADCHX010000024.1 GCA_020248265.1 Rhodocyclaceae bacterium | reverse complement strand
GGCCTCGCAACCGCCCAATGTCTGACGACCATAGCGGAGTGGAACCACCCCTTCCCATCCCGAACAGGACCGTGAAACGCTCCAGCGCCGATGATAGTGCGATCCTTTTCGCGCGAAAGTAGGTCATCGTCAGACTCCCCTCCCGGCTACCTCACCCGTAGCCACCCAAACGCCCCGTCCCAAAAGGTTCGGGGCGTTTTCGTTTCCGCTACCAACTCAGCAAGGCTGCGCAGACCTGCGGGATGCGAGAGGGTAGATTCGCCCATACTCCAGTGCGCAGCTGGTCCGAGCGACGAAAGTGACCGCTTTGGGGCGAACATTTCACGCGCGCGATTCGTGACTATCCGAGGTGTCTGCATGAGTATCCATCCCGTGGTCCTGTCCGGCGGTTCCGGCACCCGTCTGTGGCCGCTTTCGCGCGAGGCGCTGCCGAAGCAGTTCCTGAAGTTTCATGGCGACCACAGTCTGCTGCAGGGGACGATCCTTCGCACCATCGGGTTGACCGATTCCAGGGCGCCGACGATTCTCGCGAACAACGAACATCGGTTCCTGATTGCGCAGCAGTTGCAGGAGATCGGCGTCGCCGCGCGGGACATCATCCTCGAGCCGGTTGCCCGCAATACCGCGCCGCCCCTTGCGATTGCCGCGCTCAGCATCCTCGACCAGGATCCGTCCGGCCTGATGCTGGTGCTGCCGTCCGACCACCTCATCACCGACGGCGCCGCATTCCGCTCGGAAGTCCTGGCCGCGGTACCGGCCGCACTCGCCGGGCATCTCGTGACCTTCGGCATCCGGCCGCGCTGGGCGGAGACCGGGTATGGATACATCGCCTGTGGCGATTCGCTCCCGGGCGACGGGGCCTGCCGCACGGTATCCCGTTTCGTCGAGAAGCCCGATCTCGCGCGCGCAGAGCGGTTTGTTGCAGAGGGCAGCTATCTGTGGAACAGCGGTATGTTCCTGTTTCCTGCCAGCGTGTTCCTGTCCGAACTCGAGCGGCTGCAGCCCGGGATGCTGGCCGCCTGCCGGCAGGCCCTGTCGGAAGGCCAGCGCGACCTCGACTTCACGCGACTGTCGCAGACGGCGTTCGAGCGTTGCCCCAGCATCTCAGTCGACTATGCGGTGCTGGAGCATACCCCTCTCGCTGTCGTGCGCCCGGTCGACTACGACTGGTCGGACCTGGGCTCCTGGAAGGCCCTGTGGGATGTGGGTGCGAAGGATGCCGACGGTAACGTCACTGTGGGCGAAACCGTCCTGGAGGACGTGCGGAACAGCTATCTCTATTCCGAGAACCGCCTCGTTACTGCAATCGGCGTCGAGGGCATCGTCGTGATCGAGACGGCGGATGCGATCCTCGTATCCCATCGCGATAGCGTGCAGGCCGTACGCAGGATCGTCGACAAGCTGAAGGACCAGAAGCGTACCGAAGGGTTGGTCCACCGGAAGGTACATCGGCCCTGGGGTACCTACGAATCGGTGGACGAAGGCGATCGGTTCCAGGTCAAGCGGATCACCGTCAACCCGGGATCGAAGCTTTCCTTGCAGATGCACCACCACCGTGCCGAGCACTGGATTGTCGTGCGCGGGACCGCCCGGGTAACCCGCGGCGAGGATGTCGTGATGCTTGGCGAGAACGAGTCGACGTACATTCCGTTGGGTGTGAAGCATCGTCTCGAGAATCCCGGGCGCATCCCGCTCGAACTGATCGAGGTTCAGTCGGGCACGTACCTGGGCGAAGATGACATCGTCCGCTTCGAAGACACATACAATCGCGGATGAGTGCGATGTGACGGGGCGTGCATTGACCCAAGGAGATTCCGAATGAAGCGCGAGATCACCAAGGCCGTATTCCCGGTGGCAGGCATGGGCAGCAGGTTCCTGCCCGCAACCAAGGCCAGTCCCAAGGAGATGCTGCCGGTCGTCGACAAGCCGTTGATCCAGTATGCGGTCGAGGAAGCGGTGGCCGCCGGCATGACCGAGATGATCTTCGTGACCGGCCGCAACAAGCGGGCAATCGAAGACCATTTCGACAAGGCAGCCGAACTCGAGGCTGCGCTGGAAGAGCGGGGAAACCAGAAGCTGCTGGCGACCGTGCGCGGGATCCTGCCCGCTGGCGTGCACTGCGTGTTCATCCGCCAGCCGGAGACGCTCGGGCTCGGCCATGCGGTACTCTGTGCGCGGCCGCTCGTCGGCGACGAGCCTTTCGCAGTGATCCTGGCCGATGATCTGATCGACGCAAAGCCTTCGGTCATGACCCAGATGGTCGAGCGATACAGCTACTATCGCCGTTCGGTCATCGGCGTGCAGAACGTAGCGCGCGAAGAGACCGACCAATACGGTATCGTCCGCTGCGGTTCGATACTGAACGATGTCCACCAGATCGATGGCATCGTCGAGAAACCAACGCCTGCCGAGGCGCCGTCGACGCTCGGCGTGGTCGGTCGCTACATCCTGTCGCCGCGCATCTTCGACCATCTTGCGAATGCGCAGCCGGGCAAGGGTGGAGAGATCCAGTTGACCGACGCGATCGCGTCGCTGCTCAAACAGGAGCAGGTACTGGCGTATCAGTTCCAGGGCACGCGTTACGACTGTGGCTCGAAGATCGGTTACCTCAAGGCAACCATTGCTTTCGCGATGAGCCATCCGGACGTCAGCGAAGAATTCATCGCGCACCTGCGCGGTGTCGCTGCGACCCTGCCGACCATCGAGCGCGGCCGCGCTGCCGCCTGACCTGGAAACGTCGCTGCCCGAGCAGGCGTCCGCTGCCGGTCCGGCAGACGGTCGGCCTGCCCCCGGCAGCGATCCGGCCTCACGGAGCCGTTCGGTGCGGCTTATCGCGTGGCTGCGCCAGCCCGCGCCGCAGACCGTCACCTGGATCAGGCGGCTGGCCTGCATCCTGGCTTTGGTCCCGCTCGGGCGCCTGGTGGCGGGCGTCGTTACCGATCGCCTCGGTGCCAACCCGATCGAGGTGATCACCCGGGCAACCGGTGAATGGACCCTGATCCTGCTGCTGGTCACGCTGACGATCACACCGCTGCGCCGGCTGACCGGGATGAACTGGCTGTTGCGCCTTCGCCGCATGCTGGGGTTGACCGCGTTCTTCTACGGCTGCCTGCACCTGGTTACCTACCTCTGGCTCGACCAGTTCTTCGACATGGCTGCCATCGTGACAGACATCGTGAAGCGGCCATTCATCACTGCCGGTTTCGTGGCTTTCCTGCTGCTGGTGCCGCTGGCGATCACCTCGACCGATGCAATGGTCAGGCGAATGGGTGGCCGCCGATGGCTGGCCCTGCACCGGCTCGCCTACATCGCCACGGCGATCGGCGTCGTGCACTACTGGTGGCTGGTGAAGGCGGATGTGCGAGAGCCACTCTTCTACGCGGTGATACTGGCGCTGCTGCTCGCCGTCCGCCTCGCCTGGCGCCGGGCTTCGACTCGTACAGCCCTGGAGCCTGCCGCCCGACCGCTCGATCGTAGCCGTCGCTGAGGTACGGAAAGGAATCAAGGGACGAAAAAAACCCCCGGAGACTTTCGTCTTCGGGGGTGATCTTTGTTCCGGCCGGAAGAAACAGTGGTAACCGAATCGGACTGTTCCCTCTTTCTGGCTGGACCGGCTGTCTTGGGCTTCGTCTGGCGTCGACTCAGCTCGGTCCTGAAAAACTACTTCTTCTTCTTGGCAGCTTTCTTTGCAACCTTCTTTGCAACTTTCTTTGCAGCTTTCTTCGCGGGCTTCTTAGCAGCCATCGTGTTTCTCCTTGATTGAGTTAGTCACGACCAATCGTGCAGGGCACTTATCGTTCGCGCTCGTGAGGCAGAAAGACATGAACGCAGCTGCACTCCCATCGCATTCGCTCAGTCGCCAGTTTCGGTCTTACCTGCCTGCCGACCCGGGTCGTTCATGTGCCAACTGCACACTCTTGACTCTGGCTATTGACAAGCGCGCGGATGCTCGGTGATCGGATTCTATTCCACATCCAAAATAAAACACAACAGTAACGAAGCGAAACTTCGCTTCCTGTTGTCAAGTTGGATGCGGCCGAGACACGCGCGGCTTCACGTGTGTCTCGACCGTCGCATTCACGCTCGCGATGATCGACGTCGAGACACTCATCGGGGCAGCAGCGATTCCCCTTCGAAGAGCTGCTCGATGCGCTCGCGCGCGCGTATCTCATGCATGTCCGCGCCGTCGACCATCACCTCCGCTGCACGTGGCCGCGTGTTGTAGTTCGAGCTCATGCTCATGCCGTAGGCGCCGGCCGATGCGATCGCCAGCAGGTCCCCCTCGGCGATGACCAGCGCACGATTGCGGGCAAGCCAGTCGCCGCTCTCGCAGACCGGGCCCACCACGTCGTACCACTGCGCGTCTCCGACGCGCGGAGCGACTGGCAGCACGTCGTGGTATGCCTCGTAGAGCGCGGGTCTCATCAGGTCGTTCATCGCCGCGTCGACGATCGCGAAGTTCTTCACCGGGCCGGGCTTCAGGTACTCGACGCGCGTGAGCAGCAGGCCGGCATTGCCCACCATCAGACGCCCGGGTTCGAATACCAGGCGCTGGGGCCTGTTGCCGAACACGCGGGTGATCGCAGCCGCATAGTCGTCGACAGATGGGGGACGTTCTTCGCTGTAGCGGATGCCAAGTCCACCGCCCAGGTCGACATGGTCCAGCACCATGCCTTCCGCGGCCAGCTGGTCGACCAGTTCGAGGATGCGCTCCAGTGCATCGGCGTAGGGAGAGATCTCGGTTATCTGGGAGCCGATATGGCAATCGATTCCTGTGATGCGCAGGTGTCGACAGCCGCGCGCCGCACGGTACAGGTCGAGGGCGTCGGCATGGTTCACCCCGAACTTGTTCTCGTTGAGGCCGGTGGTGATGTACGGATGGGTATTCGGGTTCACGTCCGGATTCACCCGGATGCTCACCGGTGCAACCTTGCCGAGAGAGCCGGCGACACGCTCCAGCCGGTGCAGTTCCGGGATCGATTCGATGTTGAAGCAGAGGATTCCCGCCTCGAGGGCTAACCTGAGTTCTTCCGCGCTCTTGCCCACCCCGGAGAACACGACCCTCGAAGGATCGCCGCCTGCGGCAACCACGCGGGCGAGCTCTCCTGCGGACACGATGTCGAAGCCGCTGCCCATCCGGGCGAACAGGTTGAGGATCGCCAGGTTCGGGTTCGCTTTCACTGCGTAGCAGACGAGCGGGGCAGGCGACCCTGCCGGGCGCGACGGGATGCGCAGGAGCGCGTCCGCGAACGCGGATTCGAAGGCGCGGTATGCGCCCGTCAGCGCTGCACGCGAATACACGTAGGTGGGGGTGCCGAAGCGCTCGGCCACCAGGTGCAGGGGCACGTCCTCGACGTGCAGCGCGCCGCTGCGAAGGTTGAACATCGCGTCCATCGTGTTGCTCCGGTCAGCGTGGCTGTTCAGGAAGCCGGTTTCGCCGGCGCGGCCTTCTTCGGTACCACCTGCAGGGGGGTCTTGAACCCGCATCCGCCTGCCTGCACGGTGACGAAGGCCAGCAGTACCACGATCGTGCCCGCCGCCAGCGGGCGCAAGCCGGATCGCTCGCGGTGCCGGGCTGCATTGCGTGCCTCGACACCACGTGCGTCCTGCGCGGGGCTGGCCCGGTCATCCGGAGCGGTGTTCGATGCGGAAGGGGGCAGGCTGATCATGCAAAAGATGTTAGCACGCAGTCCCTGATGGCCAGCCAGCCGCAACCGCAGGTGCCCGCCCCAGAGTGGTGCTCACAGCGCAGCCAGCCTGCGTTGCCATTGGCTGAGTTCGCGCCGTGCCTGCCGATGCTCGCGGTAGCCGCGCTCGACCACCGCCCAGAATCGCGCCGAGTGGTTGGCTTCGACGATGTGCGCCAGTTCGTGCACCACCACGTAGTCGATCAGGTGCGCGGGTGCCTGCATCAGACGCCAGTTGATGCGGACCAGCCCGGCTGGCGTGCAACTTCCCCACAGCGTGCGCGCATTGGTCAGCTTCATCGGCGGTCGCTTCACGCCGACGACCGATGCGAAGTGGCAGGCCCGGCCTTCGAAGTGGGGCAGTGCGTGCGCCTGCACCCAACTGCGCAGCGCGCTGCGCAGCGCGCCCACGTCACCCGGCTCGGGGAGGGCGACCGCGATGCGTGCGCCGAGACGCTCCACCGAGGGAGACGTGGCCTGTTCCACGTCGATCGGCAGCGATTCGCCGAGCCAGAGCACCTGCTGCAGTGTCGTCAGTTCGAGCTGCGGACTGGCGTTCGCGCGCCAGCGCGGCAGGTGCCTGCGCAGCCACGGATGGCTGTGCTGGAGGAAGCCCTCGATCGCCCGTTGGGACATGCGCAACGGCACTGCCAGCACCAGCCCGCGGTCGGACAGGCTCAGCATCGCGCGCTTGCGGCGCAGGCTGCGGCGCATCGTGTACTCGACCTGCTGTCCGTCGAGTTCGATCATCCCCACCTGGTCGGTGTCGAGGTGAGTGCCACGTGCTGCCATCGTGCGCACGGCGGGCGGGGTGGATCCGGGGACGGTCTCCTGCGTGGGGCGCTGGGCAGGCTTTGGAGCGGGGTGCTGAAGGGTGTTGCCAGGGTGGTGCGGGATGCTCAACGGCTTCTTGCCTTTCCGTTCAATTGCAGCATCGCGTCCTCGACGCGCTGCTCGACCAGTCTGTTCAGGGCCTCGGCCTTCATGCCGGCAGGAGAGATCGGATCGAGGATGACCACCTCGATCGTGCCGGCATGCTTGATGAAGCCGTTGCGCGGCCATAGTTCGCCCGAGTTCACCGCCACCGGTACCACCGGCGCGTCGGCGTGCGCCGCCAGCCATGCGCCACCGATCTGCCAGGTACCGCGGATGCCGGGTTCGACACGGCTGCCTTCCGGGAACACGACGACCCAGAAGCCACTGGCGAGCCGCGCGCGTCCCTGCTCCAGCAGCTGCTTCAGCGCGCGCATGCGCTGGCTGCGGTCGATCGCGATCGGCGACAGCATGCCGATGCCCCACCCGACGAAGGGTACCCACAGCAGGGAACGCTTGAGCACCCATACCTGCGGCGGGAAGATCGCCTGGAAGGCCAGTGTCTCCCAGGCCGACTGGTGCTTGGAGAGGATGATCGACGGCACCGTGGGCAGGCGCTCAAGCCCGGTCACCGTCCAGCGTACGCCGCAGATGATCCGGGCAAGCCAGACGATTGCCACGGACCATGTGCGGATGATCCGGTAGCGCGTCATCGGCGGCAGGAAGAAGATCGCCAGCGCAAGGAAAGCATACGGCGGTGTGATCAGCGCCGCGGCCAGCGCGAACACGACGGAACGCAGCAGACTCAGCACCCGTCGAAGCCTTCGTTCCGGGCCCGTGTCATTCGCAGATCGCCGTCACCGCGTCGGCGAGGTTCGCGGACGTGGTCGTGCCTTCGGGCAGGTTTCCGGCCCTGCGGGTGCTCTGGCCCTTGCCGGTGAGCACCAGCATCGGCCGGGCACCGACTGTTGCGGCCGCCTGCAGGTCGCGCAGCGAGTCGCCGACCGCCGGCACCTCGGCCAGTGGCAGGCCGAACCGGCGACCGATCTCCTCGAACAGGCCGGCGCGCGGCTTGCGGCAGCCGCAGTTCGCATCGGCGGCATGCGGGCAGTAGAAGACTGCGGCGACATGGCCACCGGCCTGCGCCAGCCTGCGGTGCATCTTGTCGTGGATCGCGTTCAGCGCCGTCATGTCGAGCAGCCCGCGTCCGACGCCGGACTGGTTGGTGGCGACGACCACCTGGAACCCCGCCTGGTTCAGGCGCGCGATCGCCTCCAGGCTGCCCGGGATCGGCTTCCATTCATCCGGCGACTTGATGAACTGGTCGCTGTCCTGGTTGATCACGCCATCGCGATCGAGGATCACGAGCTTCATGCCGCCAGCTTCGAAATGTCGGCGACCTGGTTCAGCGCCCGCTCAAGCGACTGCAGCAGGGCGATACGGTTCGCCCGTACGGCCACGTCATCGGTCATTACCATCACTTCGTCGAAGAAACGGTCGACCGCCGACCGCACCGATGCGAGCCGGGTCAGCGCGCCCGCATAGTCTTCGCGTGCGGTGCAGGCGATCACCTCGGGTTCCAGAGTCACCAGGGCCGCATGCAGGGCCTTCTCGGCAGGCTCGAGCAGCAGCGAAGGGTCGGCACGCCGTTCCGATGCGCCTTCCTTCTTCAGGATGTTGCGCACGCGCTTGTTCGCTGCAGCCAGCGCCTCCGACTCGGGCAGCTGGCCGAAGGCGGCGACCGCATCGAGTTTCGACGGGACCTGGTCGATGCGCGAAGGGTCGAGCGCCAGCACGGCATCGATGCCACGCGCGTCGTGTCCGCGCTCGCGCAGGTAGTTCGACAGCCGGTCGAGGAAGAAGCGGTGCAGTTCTGGCGCCACCGCGGCCTTCATCACCGCCGGCGGAAACTGCGCGATCGCGAGCCCGACCAGGTCACGCAGGTCGAGCGGAAGCGGATGCTCGGCCAGCATGCGCAGCACGCCGAGCGCCTGGCGGCGCAGGCCGAAGGGATCCTTGTCACCGGTCGGCGCCCCGGCCGCCGCCCACAGGCCGACCAGCGTGTCGAGCTTGTCGGCCAGCGCGACGACCAGCGACAGCGGTGCCTGTGGCAGGGCGTCGTTGGCAAAACGGGGGTGGTAGTGCTGTTCGATCGCCACGGCGACCGATTCGTCCTCGCCATCGTGGCGCGCGTAGTACTCGCCGATCACGCCCTGCAGTTCCGGGAACTCACCGACCATGTCGGTCACGAGATCGGCCTTGGACAGCCAGGCTGCGCGTTGTGCGAGGGCCGGATCGACGCCCAGCGCGGGCGCGGCCGACGAGAGGAGCTCCGCGAGCTGGCTCGCGAGCTTGCACACCCGCTGCACCCGATCGAGCTGGCTGCCGAGCTTGTTGTGATGCACGACGCTGCCCAGGCGCTGCACGCGGTCGGCCAGGGGCGTCTTCCGGTCCTGGTCGAAGAAGAACTTGGCATCGGACAGCCGTGCACGAAGCACTCGTTCGTTGCCGGAGACGATCGCCGCCGGATCGGTCGTCTCGAGGTTGCTGACGAGCAGGAAACGATTGCGCAGCCGGCCCGATGCATCGGCCAGCGCGAAGTACTTCTGGTTCTGCTGCATGGTCAGGATCAGGCATTCCTGGGGCACGTCGAGGAAGGCCTCGTCGAAGCGGCCTTCGAGGACGACCGGCCATTCGACCAGGCCGGTGACCTCGTCGAGCAGCGCGTCCGGCGCGATCAGCGTGTCGCCGCCAGCCTTCGCACGCAGGCCCTCTTCGATCCGCTGGCGTCGTTGCGCGAACGACGCGACCACCTTGCCCAGCACCATCAGCCGGTGCGGGTACTCGAACGCGGTCGCGATCGAGATCGTGCCCGAGCTCATCTGGCGATGGCCGACGGTATGGAATCCGGCGTCGAGTCCGAGTGCGCGCACTGGCACCACCGTGCCGCCGTGAAGGGCGAGCAGGCGGTGCGCGGGCCGGACGAACTGCACGTCTGTGCCGTCGGGGCGCTGGTAGCGCATCAGTTTCGGGATCGGCAGCTTCGCCAGCGTGTCGTCGAGGGCCTTCTGCAACCCTTCGGCGAGGGATGCCCCGGCCTGCGTGCCGTTGTGGAACAGCGCTTCGGCCTTGCCGTCGGAGGCGCGCTCCAGCGCTGGCCAGGCATCGGCGGCCAGCCCGAGCGTGGCGAGCTTCTTCTGCAACGCCGGCGTCGGCGCACCTGCGGCATCGAAGGCGACGCTGACCGGCAGCAGCTTCTGGCGAAACGGCTTGTCCGGCGCACGCGCGAGCACATGGGTGATGGACACCGCGAGCCGGCGCGGCGATGCATAGCCGGTGGCGACGGACGCGGGCTCGAGCAGCCCGGCGGCGGACAGCGCGTCGGCCATGCCCGACGAAAAAGCGTCGCCGAGGCGCCTGAGCGCCTTCGGCGGCAGTTCTTCGGTCAACAGTTCGACCAGCAGTGTCGCGCTCATCGGGCCGCTCCCGCCAGCATCGGGAAGCCGAGGCGTTCGCGGCTTTCGTAGTAGGCCTGCGCGACCGCGCGCGCCAGGTTGCGGATGCGGCCGATGTAGGCCGCGCGTTCGGTGACCGAGATCGCGCCGCGTGCGTCGAGCAGGTTGAACGTGTGCGCGCACTTGAGCACCTGGTCGTATGCAGGCAGCGCCAGCCCGCCTTCGATCAGTTTCTTCGCTTCGGACTCGTGCTGGCCGAACAGGTGCAGCAGCAGTTCGACGTTCGAGCGCTCGAAGTTGAAGGTCGACTGCTCGACCTCGTTCTGGTGGTAGACGTCGCCGTAGGTGAGCTTGCGCTCGACGCCGTTCTCCATCCAGGTGGTCCAGGTGAGGTCGAACACGTTCTCGACGCCCTGCAGGTACATCGACAGCCGCTCGATGCCGTAGGTGATCTCACCGGTCACCGGCTTGCAGTCGATGCCCCCGACCTGCTGGAAATAGGTGAACTGGGTCACTTCCATCCCGTTCAGCCACACCTCCCAGCCCAGGCCCCAGGCGCCCAGCGTGGGGTTCTCCCAGTCGTCCTCGACGAAACGTACGTCGTTGGCCTTCAGGTCGAGGCCGATCGCCGCCAGCGAGCCCAGGTAGAGCTCGAGGATGTCTTCCGGCGCGGGCTTCAGCACCACCTGGTACTGGTAGTAGTGCTGCATCCGGTTCGGATTCTCGCCGTAGCGGCCGTCCTTCGGTCGGCGCGAGGGCTGCACGTAGGCGGCGCGCCACGGCTCGGGCCCGAGGGCGCGCAGGAAGGTATGCGTATGCGAGGTTCCGGCGCCGACTTCCATGTCGAGCGGCTGCAGCAGCGGGCAACCCTGCTTCGCCCAGTATTCGTTGAGACGCGTGATGACGTCCTGGAAGAGGATCATCGGTCGGGAAGCTTCCATTGCATGCCGGATGCGCGACGGGACGCCGCTGGCCCGGGTTTGGGGACGCGCGATTGTAGCGTGGGCCACGCCATCCGCCCGGACGTTCCGGGGTCGACCGGTGTCCCCCGGAAGGAGCGCGGGACGGGATGCTGTCGTTCGCTCAGTAGATGTCCGGCTCAGGCAGCGTTCCGGGCTGCTGCAGGAAATCGAAATCGCAGCCTGCCGGCGCCTGCGTGACATGAGCGGAGAACATCCTGCCGTAGCCGCGCTCGAAGCGCGGCGGCGGCGCGGTCCACGCGGCGCGGCGTCGGGCGAGTTCTTCGTCGGGCACCCGCAGGTGGAGCCTGCGGCCGGCGACATCGAGTTCGATCACGTCGCCATCGCGCACCAGCGCAAGCGGGCCGCCGATGAAGGCCTCGGGTGCGACATGCAGCACGCAGGTGCCGTAGTGGGTGCCGCTCATCCGTGCGTCCGAGATGCGGACCATGTCGCGGATGCCCTTCGCCAGCACCTTCTTCGGGATCGGCAGGTTGCCCCACTCGGGGAAGCCCGGCCCCCCGAGCGGGCCGGCGTTCTTCAGCACCAGCACCGAGTCCTCGTCCACGTCGAGCGCCGGGTCGTCGATGCGTTTCATCATGTCGACCATGTCTTCGAACACGACGGCCGGGCCGGCGTGCTGCATCAGCGCCGGATCTGCGGCTGCCGGCTTGATCACCGCGCCATCCGGTGCGAGGTTGCCATAGAGCACCGCGAGCGCGCCGTGGTCGCTGATCGGCTGGTCGGCGGCACGGATGATGTCCTCGCTGCCGGCGGTCACCCGGGCGCCGGCGATGTTCTCGCCCAGCGTGCGGCCGGTGACGGTCAGCGCGGACAGGTCGAGGTGCGCCTCGATGCGCGAGAGCAGCGCGCGCAGGCCGCCGGCGTAGTAGAAGTCCTCCATCAGGTAGTCGCCCGAGGGCATCAGGTTGACCAGCACGCGGATCTCGCGCGCCCGTGCATCGAGGTCGTCGAGCGTGAGCGGGATGCCCGCCCGGCGCGCCATCGCGATCAGGTGCACCGCGCAGTTGGTCGACCCGCCGAGCGCCATGTAGGTGGCGGCCGCGTTGCCGACCGCGGCGGCGGTGAGGATGCGCGAGGGCTTCAGGTCTTCCCAGACCATCCCGACGATGCGTTCGCCACAGTCGGCCGCCATGCGCGGGTGCGCGGCATCGTCGGCCGGGATGCTGGTGGCGCCCGGCAGGCAGAAGCCGAGCACCTCGGCGATCGAGGTCATTGTCGAGGCGGTACCCATCGTGTTGCAGGTGCCATGGCTGCGGCACATTGCCGCCTCGAGGTCGACCCAGTCCTGCGCGCTGATCTTCCCGGCGCGCAGTTCGTCGTAGTAGGTGCGGGTATGGGTGCCGACGCCGACCTTCACGCCCTTGAAATGGCCGTTCAGCTGCGGGCCGGCCGGCAGGTAGATCGCCGGGATGTCCATGCTGATCGCGCCCAGCAGCAGCCCGGGCGTGGTCTTGTCGCAGCCGCCCATCAGCACCGCGCCGTCGACCGGATGCGAGCGCAGAAGCTCCTCGCATTCCATCGCCAGCAGGTTGCGGTAGAGCATGGTGGTCGGTTTGACCATCACCTCGCCCAGCGACAGCGCCGGCATCTCGATCGGGAAGCCGCCGGCGGCGAGGATGCCCCGCTTCACGTTGTCGGCGCGCTCGCGCAGGTGCAGGTGGCAGGTGGAGATCTCGCTCCAGGTGTTGATGATGCCGATGATCGGCCGCCCCATCACCTCTTCGCGCCGGACGCCCACCTGCTGCATGCGGCTGCGGTGCGAGAAGCCGCGCGTGTCGCCGGTGCCGAACCAGCGCCAGCTGCGCAACTGTTCACGGGTCCTGCGCGGAGCGTCCATCGCCGATCCTCAGTCGAGCACGATCTTCAGTTCCTTGATCAGCGCATCCATCGCCTGGAAGTCGCGCTTGATGAAGGCGGCCAGTTCCTCCGGCGTGCCCGGCGATACCTCGATGCCCTGCAGGGTGAAGCGTTCCTTGACCTCCGGGCTGTTTGCAGCGCGGCCGATGTCGGCCGCGACCCGATCGATGATCTCGCGCGGCGTCGCCGCCGGCGCGAAATAGGCGAACCAGGCAATCACGTCGAAGCCGGGGAAGCCGCTCTCGGCCACCGTGGGGATGTCCGGGCCGCCCGCCCAGCGCTTCTCGCTGGTGACCGCGATCGGGCGCATCTTGCCGGCATCGATGAAGGGCTTGGAGACGATCGGCGCGGTGAACGAGATCGTCACGTGGCCGGCCATCTGGTCGACCACCAGCGGCCCGGCGCCTTTGTACGGCACGTGGATCAGCTTGACCTTGGCGCGCGACATGAAAAGTTCGCCAGCCAGATGGGACGGCGTGCCGGCACCGGGCGATCCGAAGGTGATCGCGCCCGGTCTTGCCCGGGCAAGCGCGATCAGGTCCTTCACTGTCTTCGCCGGCAGCGCCGGGTGGGTCAGGATCATGTTCGGCGAGGTGGCACCCATCGAGATCGGCGCGAAGTCGCGGAACGGATCGTAGGGCAGCTTGCGGTAGAGGCTGAGGTTGGCGGTCAGCGAGTTGTTCGCGATCAGCAGGGTGTAGCCGTCGGGCGTGGCGCGCGCGGCGATCTCGGCGCCCAGGTTGCCGCCGGCGCCCGGGCGGTTTTCGATCACCACCGGCTGGCCGAGCAGTGCGGGCAGCCGGATGTTCATCGTGCGTGCGACGATGTCGTTGCCGCCGCCCGGAGGGAACGGCACGATCAGGCGGATCGGCTTCGCCGGCCAGGACTGCGCAATGGCACCGGTGGCCGCCGACAGCATGGCGACGGTGGCGAGCGAGGCAAGAGCAGCAGGCGCCTGCAGGCGCAAGGGTGCGTTCATCGGTTCTCCTCCCTGTTGCGGCCGGTTCGTGCCGGTTGCCGCCCCTGTGCCGGGGCGTGCAGCGGCCAGCCGTGTGTCTGCCGTCTGGTTACCTTCGGTTGGCCTTCGGCATCCCGGCGATCGACGGGGTGTCTCCGACCTTCGACATGTCCGGCCGGGCGACGCTGAAGATGTCGCCGAGCGGTGCATAGAGCGAGCCGGACAGGCGCCCGACCGGGTCGAGCAGCTTCGGGTCGACGCGGCCGTTCTTCCAGACCGACGGCGACACATGCACATGCTCGATCTTCGCGATCACGATGTGGGTGCGCCCGTCCTGGAAGATGTGCTTCACCTCGCACTCCAGGTGCGCCTTGGCCTCGCCGACGCGGTACGGCTTGACCGTCTTCGACGGCACCGCGGTCAGCCCCGCCCACTCGAACTCGTCCTGGTCGCGCGGCCAGTCGCCCGAGGTGAAGCTCATCTTCTCGAGCAGGTCCATCGTCACGATGTTGGCGACGAACTGCGGCACCTCGCGGATGTTCTTCACGCTGTCCTTCTCGCCGGTGGAGCCGAACGCGCAGTAGAACGGCTCGGAACCCATCAGGTTGAAGTACGAGTACGGCGCGACGTTGCGCACGCCGGCAGCCGAGATCGTCGAGATCCAGCCGATCGGACGCGGTACCACGAGGGCGGTCAGCAGCAGGTAGAAGTCGCGCGGGGACAGGGTGTCGGGGCCGAGTTCGAGTGCTTCGGTGAGCACGTCGGGGACGCCGGGGGCGTTCTTCGGGTTGCCGGGGGTGACGCTCATGCTGCGCTCGCTCCTCGTTCGGTGGGGCCGTGCCGGGCCGCAGGCGGTCTTGCTGCCGGACGGAGCATACCGCAGCCCGCGCGGCGGGCGGCTAATCGCAGGCGGGCGTTCCGGTGAGGCCGAGGTACTGGCCGCCGAACGAGAAGCGCGCGCCGATACGGTCGCCGCAGTAGTAGTCGCTGTGCCAGAGCGTGATCGTGGTGCCGCCGTCGTACTCCGCCTGCTGCGCCTCCCACCAATGGCCGCGGTAGGTCTGTGCGGTGAAGCGCAGGGGCGCCAGTGCCGGCTGGCCTGCGATGAACGTGGCCTCGTAGGCCAGGTAGGTGGAATTGCACCCGCCGGCCATGCATTGCGCCCACGGTGCGATTACCGACCGCAGCGTCCAGTTGCCTTCGACCGAACAGCGGATCTCCACCTGCACCCGGCCGTACTGGTATGGCGGTGACGTGAATGACAGCACGACCTGCTCGGGCTGTCCCGAGGCCGTGATCGGTGCCAGGTAGATCAGGTTGTCCACGCTGGCTGCCGCGAGCAGTGGCCGGGCCGGGTCCTGCGGATCGATGATGAGCGGCGTCAGTGCCGACAGTGCGACCGGACGCAGCGGGCGGGTCCAGTCATAGCCGATGGTGGGCGACAGTGCGGCCGTCTGTGTGCGGTCGATTCGCGCGAACCGACCGTCGCGCGCCACTGCATAGCGGTCGTTCGATGCAAGGAGCGTGTAGCCGTAGCGTCCCGTGTTCCGGAACGGCATCTCCGAGGAACACCCGGCGTAGGACACCTCGCGCCGGTCGACCTGCAGCGAAATGCGCGCGACCTGCTCGAATGCGCCGTTACCTGCCGGCACGGCGTCGTAGACCGGGGTCAGTCGCAAGCCGTAGTCGAGCAACGCGCTGGCCGAGCCCTGCTCGTCGATCAGCGTCACGATGTCGGTTAGGCCCTGCGGGCAGTCGTTCCGGCTGCGCCGATCGACGAGGCATCGAAGACCGGCTTCCGGATCCACCGGCAGGCCATCGAGGACGTCGGGCGCATCGAACGCGCCCCCGGTGTCGAGCGAACCGACCGGCCCGATCGGCTGCATCTGCAGGTTCAGGCGCTGCCAGCGCAGGCGGCCGGCATCGGGATAGGCCCAGCCGCCCGGAAGCCCCGCAGCCACCCGCAGCGGCACATAGTGCACATGCAGGATGTGCGGCTGCGCGTCGAACAGCCTGGGCTCGGCGAAACTGGCGCGTCCCGCCCTGTCGACCGACAGTGTCCATGCCAGCCGGCGCGGCGCCGGCGAGCCTGCCACCGACACCTGCTGGTCGAGCATGAAGGTGGCCTGCCCCAGGCTGCGCGCCTGCAGCGTGGCGCTCAGCGAGGCGGCCAGGGCGGGGGCCTGCTGTGCAAGGTGTGCGGTCGCCTGCGTGATCAACTGCGACTGCGTGAGGGTGCTGCCGAAGTCGCGCAGCGCGACCTGGGCGATCGCGGAGGCATTCGGTACCGCTTCGAAGACGCGATCGGTCGCCAGTCCGGTCGTGCCGAATGTCAGCGAACCGATGCGCGCGACGATCGACGCGCCGTCCGGCCCGACGACCTGGCTGACAACCAGCATGCGCTGCGCCGAGCGCGGGGTCTGGGCGGGCGCCAGTCCGGCGCACAGCGCGAGCAGCCAGCCCAGCGTCAGCGCAGCGATCGGTGCGGCCAGGGCCCTGCGTAGCCGGCGGCCTTCGCTGCGGCGGGTCGGGACGTGGACTGCTTGGGCGGTCTGCACGATCGGATCGATGAGGGGCTGTCGGGAAGGCCTGCCGTGCCGCTGCACGCCGGCGCATGGGCAATGGTAGGAGCTTCCGGCCGAACGGCGCGCGGCGAAAGATGCCGTTGGAGGCCTTTACCCGCGGGTGGCGTGCAAGGCCCGGACCAGGCAGAGCGGAGTCCCGCACAGGATCGGTGTGCCGTCGAGCGATCCGGCTTCGTCGGTTGCAAACGCCGCGAACCGTCCGCCCGCTTCCCCGATGGTCGCTTGCGCGGCATCGATGCAGAAGGCGCCATCGGCCTGGCGCACCCGGTGCAGCCGCGCGGGCGAGGTCGGGGTCGACTGCAGCAGGTAGATTCCATCGCCTCGCCACTGCGGATCGAGTCGGACCACGACCTCGTCGCCTGAAGCGAAGTCGGGCAGCAGCGCATCGTCGGTGACGCTGACGAGCGCGAGGGGCGAGGTTTCCGCTCGACCGCCGGTATCGCCGAACGCGCGGGGATCGACCGCGAGCTGCAACCCTCTGGTGCCGCTGAACGCCGGCACCGGCGTGAGTTCGCCCAGTTCCGCACGGCGCAGCGCCTGAGCATCGACCAGGCGCGACAGGTCGACCACCTGCCGCGGGCCGTCCGCCAGCAGGTCGTCCGGCGCGAAGCCGTAGCGCTGGGCCAGGTCGAGCAGTTTTTCGAGCGTTGGCCAGCCAGCGCCGGTCAGCCATTTGCGCGCCGCGGCGGGCGTCACTGCACACACCCGGGCGAGTTCGGCGGCACGCGCGGCGGGCTCCGGCGGCATGTCGGGCCGCTGGTCGAGCAACTGGTTGAGGTTGCTGGTGAACCGTTGCCGGAAGCGCTCGTTGCTGGGCCTGCCGACGCGCCGTACTGCATCCGGCACGGCGCCGGCGGCGGTGGATGCGGCCGTGTCTGACTGATCGGCAGAACGTCGAGGAACCATGGGGCGATGATACCGAAAGTAACGGAAGGCATGGGAATCTCGGGTTTCAGGCTGTCTGCAGAGCGCTGATCAGATCGCTGGCCCGCCTGTTGTTGGGATAAATAACGTCAATAAATCAATGTTGTAAACGATCCGACTCCGGGATTGTCCGGTATCTGATCGTCTGTAGAACTGTAAGTTATAGTAAGATACTAAAAGTATTGACAAGCCTCGAGGGCGTCGATAAATTAAATCTGCGGTCGTCATTGACTCCTTGTCCGCGCATGCCGGTCGCGTGGTTCCGCCTTTCTACAAAACCGAACCGAGGAATCCCATGCCAGTTCAGTCTTCTGCCCCGTCGTCGTTTTCGTCCCCTCTGTCGTCTCCCCGGGCGCCTGACCGTGCCCGGCAGCGACGGGCGGTTACCCGTCGCCCCGTCGCTGGCGAACTGCCGGCCCCCCTGCGCGTCGAAGAGGCGCCGTCCGGCGCTATCTTCGATGCGGCTGGCACGTCTCCCATCGAGACCGACCTGGCCCAGCTGAATCTCTCGTTCCTCCATGTCGCGCGCGAACTTGCACGCTCCGCGCGCGAAATCGCGATCACCCGGCTCGGCCTGGACGCCGCCGCCTGTGCGGCACTTTGCCAGCTGTCGGTCGCCGACCTGCAGGCGCTCGCACACTCCCACTCGCTGATCTTCGGCATGCGGGTGGATCCGGCCGATCTTTCGTTGCAGGCGCGACTCGCGCGTACGAACCGGGCTGCTTCCGAAGCACGGGTCCTGCTCTCGGAGAACCGCGGATGAACCTTCGCCTGCGTTGTGGCGAAGCGCCGGTGGTCGGTTTCGGCGCACGGCTCCAGGCAGCGGAACGCCTGATCCGCCTGGGTGCGCGTGCGACCGTCGTGGCCGATGCGCTCGAGGTGAGCGGAACGGCCCGCGCGCTGATCCGGAGGATGTACGTCGGCATCCGAGGGCCGGGTCGTCCGCGTGGTCCGTTGCCGTTCGACCATGTCGAACTGCTCGGGACCGTGGCCGCACGGATGGACGCATCCGTGTTCCTCGATGCGTGGCAGCGGTTGCGGGACGCAGGCTCGCAGAGAGGCGCAGCCCTGGCTGGTGCGTGGGAATGCCTGCACGCTGTCCGTCCGCCCGGCGCGGGGCCCGGACGCGTGCTCGGCATCGATCAGTGCTGGGTCCTCGCCAGGTCGCTCGAGCAGGACGCATTGCGGCGCGTGTACTGCGAACACTGCGCAAGCGCCTACTTCGACGTGCATCTCCGTCCCTGCCGTCCCGGGAAGCCGGCCGCCACGCTCGCTCCGGCTGCGGTCCTGCAGTCGGCCCACCTGCGTTGCCCGCATTGCGCGATGCAGCGCGTCGCCGGGCGCCGTGCCAGCCCGGCCGCGCGGGGCGCATCGGCGCGCCCTGCCGGCCGGGCCGCACCGGCGCAGCGGGGCCGGGCACGCGCACCGGTGTCTGCGTCGCGTCCGGCCGGCGTGCACCCGCTCGTCGATCTGGCGCAGCGCTATGCCTGGGCGGAAGCGCTGTTCCGCGAGGGTGCGCGGCCGCCGATCGTGACCCATGTCACCGGGCTCGCGATGACCGGGACGCTGCGGCAGCTGTTCATCGAAGTGGTCGGATACAGTCCGCGCCAGGGTGCGCTGCCCCAGCTCGGCGAGCACGTCATCGGCACCTACGCCCGCAAGCTTCAGGCGAGCGTGGTGGCGGTCACCGCCGACCGTCTCGTTCGGGCTGGCTGCGCTCCGGCGCCGACCCTGCTCGCCACATGGAACACCTACCGCTCGCTGTTCGGAGCGTCGGCCCACTTCGACATAAACGCGGTCGCACTCGTCCTGCGTGCACGGCAACACCCCGACTTCACGCTGCTCGACTGCCACGGGTGTGGCTGTACGTACCTCGAACTCAGGCTCGATATTCCGGGGTCCTGCTGTCCGGTGTGCCGGCAACTCGGGCATGCGCAGGCGGCCACTGCATCGACATGAACCCGCCCGCGGAACACGCCGGCCCGCAGCGGGTGCCGGCGCTGGACATTGCCGCCGTGGTGCAGCGGCACGCGGGCGGCTTCGAGCGGGTCCGTGCATGCGGCGACTGGAGCGAACGGCGCTTCCGGCAGTTCGCCGGCCCGGTGCTGCTGGCCTTTGCGCGGCATGCGCACCTGTTGCCGTCCTCTCACGGCGAGGCATCGGGATCGTTGCTCGATGCCGGCCTCGATGCATGTGCGCAGGCGGTGCTTGCTGAAGGCGCATGCGATCCGCGCGCCTTGCGCATCGAGCGCCAGGAGGCGGTCGTGCTGCGGGTGCTGTCGCACTGGACGGTTGCAGCCGTCAGGCAATGGCGCGTTTCTACCATGCAAGGTCGACCGATCGTGCTGGCCGCACGCCCGCTCGCAGACCAGCTGCACGATCCGGTGCCAGGCGCTCGACGGTTCGCCACCGTGCCCGATTACCTGATCGAAGCGGTGGCTGGCGCTGACTGCACGTCCGGCGCTGGTAAACCGATCGACGCAGCAGGCGCTGCAGGGTGCGCGTTCGGCATGGTGCTGCTGCTGCGCGCGGTGTCGTCCGCGGCGCTGGCGACAGCGTGCGTACCCTCGCCGTTGCTGATCGTGTCGCTGATCGAGCATGCGCTGGGGCAGTTGCCGCCGAGTCCGTTACCGCTTACTCAGGGCATGCAAGTCCTGGCGTCTGGCCTGCCGGTGCCCCTGTCGCCGGAGCGCCTGCGTAACGTGATGCAGGCACTGATCGCCGAAGGTCGATGGCAGGCCAATGTGCGACGCGCGCGGCTGTGGAGTCTCGATGGCCGGCTCTATCTCGCCTGGAAGACGGCAGCGACGGAGCTGGCCGGGCGTCTGTCGCACGATCCGGCCGATGTGCTGGCCGCGCTGGTCGCCTGCGGCATCGTGCTGCCGGGGTGCTCGGACGAGGCCTTTGCCAACCCGGCTGGTGTGCTGCGCGCCATCCGTACGCCCTACACTGAGTCACTGCCGGTCGTCGAACTGGCCGATGCCGATGCGTGGCTGCGGGTAGTGGCAACCGCCCCGGGCGTGTCCTGCGCGTCGGTGCCAGCGCCCGAGGAAATCGCGGTGGCGCGGCATCGCACATGATGCGGGCGGGCGTGCTGCGGGCAGCCGAAGTGATCGGTATCGCCGGCTGGCTGTGTGCTGCGTTCGCCATGTGTGCGCTGCCCGCGCTCGCGCAGGCTGTCGCCATGCCGCACGTCCCGTTCACGGTTCTTGCACTCGGCATGGCTGCGCTCAATGCGCTCTCGATCGCCTGGCGGGGCTGGACGTACGGCACGGCACGGACCGGGCACCCCTGGAGCGTTTCCGTCGACACCGCGATCGCGAGGGCGCGCCGCGCGCCCGGGACGCAATGGCTCGGCCGCGGTTTCGACTGGACGCCGCTGCACGCGCAGCGCATGCAGCGCGCGCTGCACGCCGGGCGCGGCGCGCCGCCCGCACGGCTGGTCGATTCGGTGGAGCCACGGCCCGGCGCGTTGTTCGTTCCGGCGGCTGCACTGTCCTCGCACACCCTCGTTTTCGGCCAGACCGGCGCCGGCAAGACGCGCCTGGCCGAACTGCTGGTGACCAGCTTCCTCGCGCGCCACCGCGACGCGGTCGTACTGATCATCGACCCGAAGGGAGACCAGGGCCTGCAGTCGGTGCTGGCGAGGGCGTGTGCCGCCACCGGTCGTACGGACGCACTGGTCACGCTGCACCCGGCGTTCCCGGAACAGTCGGTGCGCTTCGATCCGCTGCGCAACTTCGCTCGCGCCAGTTCGATCGCAACGCGCATCACGTCGCTACTGCCCTCCGACGGACAGGGCGATGCATTCGTCCAGTTCGCCTGGCGTGCAGTCAACCGGCTGGTGGAAGCGATGGTCTACGCGGGCGTGCGTCCGACCCTGGTGTCCCTTCGTCGCTGCCTGGAGGACGATGCACGGCCCCTGCTTGCTCAGGTACTCGGCGCCTGGGAGGCACGCAACCGTAACCGGCCGGCAGGTGCCGCCGCGGTCGAAGTCGCCGGCGCGAGGGCGGGCAGCGGCGGCACTCGTACGGCCCGCGGACGCCCGGCCGTGGTGCTGGAACCGCGGCTGGCCGCGGCCGTGGCGCGTTACCGAGAGCGCGTCGGCAGCTTTCCAGGCGAGCGCGAAGCGGTGGTGGACGGCCTGTTGTCGCTCGTGATGCACGATCCCGTTCATCTGTCGAAGATGATCCAGAACGTGCTGCCCTTGATGACTGCCCTCACCTCAGGCGTGCTCGGGCCCCTGCTGTCGCCCGATGCGTCCGACGGGACGGACCGTCGTCCGGTGTTCGATGCGCGCAAGGTGATCGACCAGCGGCGCTGTCTTTACCTCGGGCTCGACGCGCTGGTCGATCCGGTGGTCGCAGGCGCGATCGGCGCGATCGTGCTGGCCGATCTCGCACAGGTCGCCGGTGAGTTGTTCAACGACCGCTCCGGCGCCCCCCGAGTTCCGGTAATGGTGTTCGTGGACGAGGCTGCAGAGGTGGTCAATGCACCGCTCGTGCAGTTGCTGAACAAGTCGCGCGCTGCCGGCTTCTCGATCTGCCTCGCCGCGCAGACCGTGCACGATTATGAGGCCCGTCTGGGCAACGCGGCGGCCGCCCGCATGCTGCTGGGCAATCCCGGCAACGTGATCGCCCTGCGCACGGTCGACCTCGATACGCAGCGATTCTGCGCGGGCAGCCTCGCCCCGGTGTCGGTCGAATCGGTGGCGCAGAGCCGTTCGATCGGAATCCGCTCCCTCTTTGACGAGAATGGTGCCGCGTCGTCGATCGGCGTTCGCCGCGACTTCCGGGAAGTCCCGTTGTTCGCGCCCGAGTGGCTCGGGCTGCTGCCTGACCTGCATTTCGTCGCCCGCATCGCGGGTGGCCGCACGGTCAAAGGCGAACTGCCGAGGCTGACCGAACCCGTTGCCGTGGGCCGCCCGGCGCGCGCGGCAGGCGGTGGACCGCGCGGATCCGCGCGATGAACCCGCTGCGCCATTCCGCGGGCTGGCTCGCGCTGATCGGTGGCGCGGCTTTCGCCACGGCCGCCTTCTGGCCATCGGCGGCTCTGCAGCCCCTGTGCGCTGCCTGGGAATCTCAACTGGCCGGATGGGTCGGGCCTGACCAAGCCCTCCGGATCGCTTCGGTCGTGCCGGCAGGACACCTGCCCGAACTGCTCGCACTGCGCGCGGCCACGCTCGTCGCCTGCCTGTGGCTTCTGGTGCCGCTGTGGCTTGCCGCCGCGCTGCAGGGTTGGCTGATCGGCGATCTTCGACGGACATCCTTCGCTGCCGCGAATCCGGTCGTGCATGTCCTTTCGTTGCATGCAGCGATTTCGATCGCCGGCGCGCTGCTGCTCGCGCTGGCGCTGCCGCTATCGGTACCGGTCGCGTCCGTGCCGGGCGCGGGCGCGCTGCTTTCGTTGCCACTGGCCATCCGCTTCGCGCACCGGCCCGCATGGCGGGGCTGAGGCCGCCGGTTTGTCCCCGAAAGGCGTTGTTCCGGCGCGCGCAGGCGTGCAGCCGCACGCGGACACTGTCCATCCCGTCGATCTAGACATGCCCGAGGAGCCGGGTCCTGATGGACACGCCAACCATATCCAATGCGGTCGCACTGCTGCGCGGCACGCTCGCGCCGCTGTCGCCGCTGTTCGACGATCCCGCAGTCACCGAGATCATGCTCAATGCGCCGGGTGAACTCTGGGTCCAGCGCGAAGGTCGGATCGAGCGCGCCCCCTGCCCGGTGACCGACGCGCAGGTGCAGGCCGTCGTGAAGGTCCTCGCGAGGCTGGCCCGCCGCGACGCGATCGCGGGTACCCGCGACGGCATGATCGATGCCCGCTTCGACGGTATGCGCGTGGCCGCCTGCCTCGCCCCGACCGCGCTGCGCGGACATGCGCTGTGCATCCGAAAGCACCTGCCACGGCGGCTGCGCCTCGGCGAAATGGCGCGCAACGGTTGCCTGACCGCCGAGGCGGCAACCCTGCTGCGCGGTGCGGTGCTCGGACGCTGCAACCTGATCATCGGCGGTGCAACCGACTCGGGCAAGACCACGTTCATGAACGCGCTGCTCGCCGAGATCCCGCCGCACGAGCGACTGGTGACCATCGAGGACACCCCCGAGCTGGATGTCGCCGCACCGAACTGGGTCGCATTCGAGACATCCGAGGCAGACGGCATCGGTGCGCGTGAACTGGTCAGGCTTGCCTTGCGCATGCGGCCGGACCGCATTCTGGTCGGGGAGGTGCGCGGCGCCGAGGCGTTCGACCTGATGCAGGTGGCGAACACCGGGCATCGCGGTGCCATGGCCACGCTGCATGCGAACGACGCGCTCGGAGTTCTGAGCCGTCTAGAGACGCTGGTGCTGACCTCCGGCGTGCGTTGGCCGTTCCAGGCCGTGCAGCGCCAGATCGCCGAGGCCTTCGATCTGGTCGTGTTCCTGGCGCGCAGTCGCGGAACACGCTGCGTGACCGAAATCCTGCGCATCGACGGCTTCGAAAGCGCGCAGGGACGCTACCTCACTACGGTTCTGTTCAGGAAGGAGGATGGTGATGAGCTGCCCGGACATGCGCCGGCCGCGTAACCGCACGCGGGTACTCGCGTGCGCGGGCTTCTGCGCGCTCGCCGGGCTGGCGCTGGTCGCGCTGCCGGCATTCGCGCAAGGTGTCGCCGCGCCCTGGGAAGGACCGATCTGCGTTGTGGCCCGAAGCCTGTCGGGGCCGGTGGCCAAGGCGGTTGCGGTGATCGCGATCGTGATCACCGGGCTGATGATCGCGTTCGGCGAACTCGGCGGCGTATTCAAGAGCCTGCTCGGGCTGGTGTTCGGTGTGTCGTTCGCACTGCTCGCCGACCAGTGGCTCGGCCTCATCCGGGCAGGGGCATCGACCGCCTGCTTCGGCGCCTGAGGGGCCGCTCGATGGCGCCCGCCCAATCGCCGCCGGTCCTGCGCAGCACGCCGGTCTACCGCTCGCTGCTCGAGAGGAAGACCATCGCCGGCGTCGAGGACCGTATGGCGATCTTCAATGCCACGCTTGCACTGGCCGTGGTGATGGGTAGCGGGCTCTGGTACTGGTTGCTCGCAGCGGCCGCCTTCCACATCGCGATCGCGCGCATGACCCGCCACGACCCCTGGCTGCGGCAGGTGTATATCGGCTACGCGCGCCAGGCCGACCGCTACGACCCCTGGCCGCGCGCAGGCCTGCGCCAGGGGCAGCGCCCGGCAGGCTTCGGATGCGACCTGCTGTGCTGAACCTGCGCCGCACCCTGCGCCGCCACCGCAGCGAATCGCGCGGCTTTGCCGAGCTCCTGCCCTGGATGATCCTGCTCACCCCCGGGCTGGTGCTCAACAAGGACGGTTCGCTGCTCGCCCTGTACGAGGTCGGCGGCATCGACGTCGAAGGGAGCCTGCCGGAATCGGTCGACCGCCAGGCGCGGCTGCTCGAGCGCGCGATGCGCGACTTCGACGAGCGCCTGTCGCTCTGGTGGATCGTCGATCGCCGGCGCGCGCCGCAACCGCCGGCGGCCAGCTTCGGGCATCCGTTCTCCGCTTACCTCGACCGACTGTGGCGCGAGACGTTCAGCCGCGATCCGCAGTACGTCAACCGGCACACGCTGGCGCTGACCTGGACGCCGGACCACCCGCTGCCGGGCAGCTGGACGCTGTCGCGCCGCCAGGCTTTCGCCAGCCACGCAGCGAGCCAGCAACGTGACTGCGAGCGCTTCGAAGAAGTGCTGCGCGGGTTCGTCGAAACCGGCGCCGACCTCGGGCTCGACCGCCTTCGCGGGCCGCGTCTGCTCGCCGCGCTGCACGATCGGGCCTGCCCGGCCTCCGAAGGACAGCCGATCATCGAGGGCAGCGAGTGCGCGCTGCTCGATGCCTGGCTTCCGGACAACGAGTTGTCGGTGCAGGCCGACCGCCTGGTGTTCGATCATGTCGGTACGGTCGAGGTCGCTGCGCTCTCCGTGAAGGCATGGCCCGCGAGCACCTGGCCCGGTTCGCTCGACAGCCTGCTGAGCGTTCCTGGTGAACTGTCGCTCGTGCTGGCATTCCGCTTCGAGCATCCGGCCCGGGCCGCACGGCGGATCCGCGACATCCAGCGCCACCAGCGCAATCTTCAGAAGACGTTCGCCGGTTACCTGAAGGAGGCGATCACCCGTGAACCCACCGCCCTGGTCGATGAAGGGCGGCTGCAACTCGCACAGGACGCGTCCGATGCGCTTGCGCACCTCACTGCAGGCGGCGGAGTGTTCGGCCACTGTTCCATCGTCGTGCTCGCGCGCGGGGACGATGCAGCCGACCTCGACGAGACACTGCGCGACGCCGCCGGGCGCCTGCGCCGTCTCGGTTATCCGGTGATCCGCGAGCGACTCAACCTGCTGGCGGCATTCAGCGTGTCCATTCCCGGCCAGTGGGCGATGTCACCGCGCTGGTTCTTCGTGTCCGAGGCGAACCTCGCGGACCTCGCGCCGATCCGTTCCTGCCCCGCCGGTAGTCCGTCCAATGCCCACCTGAGCGAGCAGTCCGGGCGCCTGCAGCCGTCACTCACGCTGCTTCCGACCGATGCCCGCACGCCCTTCCACTTCGACCTGCATGTCGGCGACGTCGGCCATGCGCTGGTCCTGGGGCCGAGCGGCTCGGGCAAGTCGGTATTGATGAACTTCCTGGTCGCGCAGGGCCGCAAGTACCCGGGCTCGAAGGTGTTCATCTTCGACAAGGACCACTCCTGCCGGATCCCGACCCTGCTGCAGGGAGGTCTGCACGTGGACGCCGGCAGCGGGCATGAATCCCTGCGCATCAATCCGCTCGAACGACTGTCCGATCCGGCAGAGCGCGAATGGCTCGCCCGCTGGCTGGAACTGCTGCTGAGCGCGCGCGGGCACGCTATGCGAGCGGACGACGACCGCGCGCTGCGCGAAGCGCTCGAACTGCTCTCGGCGCAGCCGCCCTGCGCGTGGCGGCTGCGATCGCTGGTCCCGCTGCTGCCCGGCCGGCTGGCTGGCGAACTCGAGGCCTGGGTCGGCAACGGGCTGCTGGCGCGCTACTTCGACCATGCCGGCGACGGCTGGCCGGCGCCGGGCAGCTGCGGCGAGACCGTGCGGGATGGCTGCGCCTCCGAAAGGGCGTCATCGGAGTTCACCTGCATCGAGATCGGCAGGCTGTTCGCGACGCCGCGGGTGGCAGGGGCCTTCCTCGACTATGCGTTCCGCAGGGTCGAGCGATCGCTCGACGGCAGCCCGACGCTGATCTATGTCGAGGAGGCCTGGTTCATGTTGTCCGAGCCGCTGTTCTGCCAGCGGCTCAACGACTGGCTGCGCACGATGCGCAAGCGCAACGCGGCGGTCGTTCTGGCGACGCAGTCGCTGGAGGAGATCGATGCGAGTCCGATCTTCGCCAGCGTGGTCGACAACATCCCTACCCGTATCTACCTCGCCAATCCGAACGCGGCTGCCCATGCCCGGCTCTACCTCGAGCGTTTCGGACTCAACGCGGCGCAGCTCGAGCGCATCCGGCAGGCCTGCCCGAAGCGCGACTACTACCTCACGCAGCCAGGCCGTTCACGCCTCGCGAGCATCGTGTTTCCGCCGCGGCTGCTCGCGGCCCTGCGCTCCGATCCCCGCGCGCAGGCCGCGTTCGAACGTCACCGCGCCGGAGCGGCGCCGGGCTGGCAGCAGGATTACCTCGACGAACTCGCCGGACATGACGGCACGGCGGATACGGAGAGGCTGCAGTGATCCACGGTGCAGCAAGGGCCGGCGTGGTTAGTCTCGCCGCCTGCCTCCTGGTGGCGGGCGTCCGTGCCGCCGGCGCCAGCGGCGGCATGCCAGGGGCGGGCACGATCGTGCATGACCCGGTGTCCTACGTGCAGCATGTGCGAAGCGTCCAGGCCGCGCTGGTTGCCGAGGCCCAGCGCGCCCGGCAGATCCAGCAGCAATGGGAGTCGCTGCTGCTGCAGGAACGCCAGCACGACACGGCGCTGCGACAGCTGGCGCGCCTTCGACCGCAGGACCTGCAGTCGACGCGCACGATGTCCGGCGAGCAGTGGCAGCGCATCACCGAGTACCTGGGCCGGCTCGATCGCCTCGGTGGGTCACTCGATGCGTTGCGGGCGGAGGCGGTCGTCACGCGGCAGGCCCATGCCTTGTCGCGGCTGACCTGGCCGGAGTACGTCGAACGCGAGCAGGCTCTTGCCCGCGACCGTATCGACCGACAACGCGAAGCGTTCGCCGATGCGCGCCGGTCCATGGCAAGGGTCGAAGCCGATTTCGCCGAAGTACGCGCGCTGCAGGCGCGCATCGTCGAAACCGAGGGCGCTCACCAGTCGATGCAGATGCTGAACCAGCAGATGAGCCTGCTGGTCGCGCAGAATGCCGCGGCCCAGGCCCGGCTGGTCGAGTCCGATGCGCGCCGTGCGTATGACGCGGCACGAGATGAATCCATCGCGGCGCGCGTCAGGCGGATCCGTGAACTCGAGCGTGAGGCTGCAGACCGGCGTGCTGCCGAGTCGCACGTGGTCGCGGCGCGCATGCGCGCGCAGGCTGCAGCGGCCATCGAATCGCGCCGCCTGCCGCGGTAGCCAGGCATGATCGCACGACGGCTGCTGATGGCCTGGGCATGCATGATCCTGTCGGCATCGCTGCTGGCAGCCGCACCGCCCGCGCATGCCGTTGCCGTGCCTGGCCCGTCTCTGGAAGATCCGGCCGACCGCCGGCACGAAGGACCCGTGGTCGCGGGAAACCGCGATGATTTCGATCGTGCCCTTCGCGCACCGGTCGAAGGCATGGTCGAGGCGGCGGCGACGATCCATCGCCGCCTGCTGCCATGGGGTCTCGACCTGCTGGCGCTGCTCGCCGGCTTGTCGCTGGTGTGGATGGGCCTGAGGGCGGCGCTCGAGCGCCCGCCGCTCGGCATGCTGGCCGGAGACCTGCTGACGCTTTCGTTCACGGTCGGTATTCTGTTCGCGCTTCTCGACCACTGGGGCACAGTCACCGACGCGATCGTCGGCGGGGCGGCGGTGGTGTCGCGCGCGGTGTCCGGCAACGTCCACGAAGGGCCGGCGGCGATACAGGGCGTGCAGCGCATCCTCGATGCGGCCTTCATGCTGTGGGAGCATTCCGAGATCGGCATCGGTTCGATGCTCGAGCCGATCACCGTTCTCTGCACGCTGCTGTTCAAGCTCGCGGTGGCATTGCTGCTGTTGCTGTGCGGATGCATCTACCTCGGCATCTACCTGATGTCGATGACCCTGCTGTCGATCGCCTTCGCCCTCGGCCCGGTGTTCCTGCCATGGCTGCTGGTGCGGCCGGCCAGCTTCCTGTTCGATGGCTGGCTGCGCTTCACGCTCGTTGCTGCGCTCTACCAGGTGGTCGGCATCCTGGTGGTGACGCTCGTATCGCGCATGCACGAACCGATGATGGAAGGCATGGGTGGTGCGATCGACACGGCCTCCGGTACGTTCAATTTCTACTACTTTGCCGCGGCCTTCCTGCTGTCGGGCGTATCGGCGATGCTGATGCTGCAGGTGCCATCGATCGCGAACGCGCTGGTCAGCGGATCGATCGGTACTCGTCTCAGCCCGAGGGGTGTGATCGAAGCGGCGTCCATCGGGTCGTTGCGGCGCGACAGTCGTGGCAACGGGGACACCAACGGCAATGGACGCGGGTCTGCCCGGTCCGGTCAGGGAGCCGATCGTGAGGCCTCCGCGCGGGATGCCGCGTCCGCGAACGTCGCCCGCCAGGAAGCGGCTGCGGACCGCGGCGCCAGCCGCAGTCGAGCGGTGACGTGAGGGGCGAGACATTGAAACGCGTACCGCGGGTCTCGTACAATCGAAGATTGAGCCACCGCAGGCCGTCCGCCGCAGGCCGTCGAATGAGCAGCCGTCGAATGAGTCGTGTCTTCCGCCGATCCACTGGCGTTCCCCTGCTGCTTGCCGGCACGCTGCTGGCCGGCTGCGAGCAGGCGCCAGTGCCGCTGCGCGATATCTATGCGCGCGACAGCGACTGCAAGCTCGACTGGGGCGACAACGGCCGCTGCGAAGAGGCATCGACGACCGGTGGCGGGCATGGCTGGTACGGCCCCGTGTACAACCATGGCAGACGCGACACCGGTGGCCGCGACAACCGCTTCGGCGTCATCGACACCCGCAACGGCAACGTCGAGTACGGTCGGGGCAGCGCGCTGCTCCAGAACTGGAATGCCCGCGCTGCGGCCGCGAGCCGCAGCAGCCAGGTGGCAGGCGACGGCAGCACGACGCGCGGTGGGTTCGGTACCAGCGCGCGCTCGAGCAGCGGCGGCTGAACATGCGCCGCGAACGCTGCACGCCGCGCCCGGGCTGGCAGGCGAAGTGCGAGGCGGTCGGCTTCACCTTCCACAGTGCCGACGGCGGCTACTGGGACGAGTCGGTGTGCTACGCGTTCACCGCCGAAGAGATCGACGTGCTCGAGGCGGCCACCGAGGCGGTGCACCGGCTCTGCCTGGAAGCCGTCGACCGGGTGGTGTCCACGCAGGACTTCGAACGCTTCCGTATCCCCGACTTCGCCCGTTCGATGGTGGTCTCTTCCTGGAAGCGTGCCGAGCCCAGCCTGTTCGGCCGGTTCGACTTCTCGTGGGACGGGCACGGCGAGCCGAAGATGCTGGAATACAACGCCGACACGCCGACCTCGCTGCTCGAGGCGGCGGTCGTGCAGTGGTACTGGCTGCAGGACACGCGCCCCGGCAGCGACCAGTTCAACTCCCTGCATGAGCAACTGGTCGAGCGCTGGCGTGCGCTCGCGCTGCCCACCGCGCCGACGCTCGCCTGCATGATGCAGAACGACGAGGATGCCGACACGCTGCAGTACCTGCTCGATACGGCGATGCAGGCCGGGCTCGAGCCGCGCACGATCGACGTCGAGGCGATCGGCTGGCGGCAGGACGCGTCCGGCGCTGGAGGCAGCTTCGTCGACCTCGATGGACGTCCGATCGAGGCGCTGTTCAAGCTCTATCCCTGGGAGTGGATGCTGCGCGAGGCGTTCGGCCCCTGCATCACGGGCTGCGCCACCCGATTCGTCGAGCCGCCGTGGAAGATGCTGCTGTCGAACAAGGCGATCCTGCCGGTGCTGTGGGAACTGTTCCCCGACCACCCGAACCTGCTGGCCGCGAGTTTCGATGTGCGCGGCCTGGGCGGCGATGGCTGGGCGTCGAGCCATGTGAAGAAGCCGCTGTATTCGCGCGAGGGCGCGAACATCAGCATCCGGTCGGCGCAGGGCGAGCATCACGAGGGGGGGCCGTATGGCGCCGAGGGTTGCATCTACCAGGCCTATGCACCACTGCCGCGCTTCGATGGCCGCTATCCGGTGATCGGCTCGTGGATCGTCGGTGACCGGGCGGCCGGCATGGGCATCCGCGAGGACAGCTCACCGATCACCCGCAACAGCAGCCGCTTCATCCCGCACTGGTTCGAGTGAACCGGCCGGCGGCCGAATCAATCCGTCAACGAGGAAATCCGATGGGCGTGCTGTTCGAATCGATGCTGGGCGTGCCAGCCTTCCTGACCTACTTCGCCGCGACGCTCGCGATGGTCGTGCTGTTCATCGCGATCTACATCCGGATCACGCCTTACCCGGAACTGTCGCTGATCCGAGAGGGCAACGTGGCCGCCGCATGGAGCCTGTCCGGTGCGCTGTTCGGCTTCGTGGTGCCGCTCGCACGCTCGGTCGCCCAGAGCGTGAACCTGGTCGACATGCTGTCCTGGGGTGCTGTCGCGTTCCTGGTCCAGCTGCTGGTCTACCTCGGCGTACGCATGGCGATGCCGGGCATCGTCACCGGCATCCCCGAGGGCAAGGTCGCACACGGGCTGTTCCTTGGCGCGATGTCGCTCGCGGCGGGGCTGTTGAACGCGGCCTGCATGACCTATTGATCAGGCTTCCGGCGTGCCGGTATCGTCCGCGCCGCTGGCCAGTTCGACACGCGCGGCGCTCGCCAGGGCCTGGTAGCGCCGGCGGAACGCATCCAGTGCTTCCTCTTCCAGTTCCTCCAGGTCGAGCAGCGCATTGTGCGCGCCCCGGGTGGCGCGGATCAGCTCGTCGAGCTTCACCTGGATCGCCTCGGTGTCGCGGTTCTGCGTGTTCTGGATCAGGAACACCATCAGGAAGGTGATGATCGTCGTGCTGGTGTTGATCACCAGCTGCCAGGTGTCGCTGTAGTCGAACAGGGGGCCGGTGACCATCCAGGCGAGGATGATGCCGACGGCGAGTGCGAATACCCTCGGGCGGCCGCAGAAGTGCGAGGCCGACTTGGCGAAGCGGGAATACCATTTCGTGCGGGGCATCGTGAGTCTCCTCGGGGTCGCGTACGGGTACAAGCATGCGCCCTCGCGGCACGATCCGTTCCCTTGCGAGCGTGGACATGCACACGGCGCATGCCGACCCGACCCCGCCGATCAGCGCTTCGCCACCGTCCTGCGCATCACCGACACCCGTGGCTCGAAGCCCTGCTTCTTCCACGCGGCCACCGCCCGGTCGTCGCGCACCACCACCGCCAGCTCCAGCGTGGAGATGCGCTGCCGCCGCGCATGTTCGGAGGCATGCTGCATGAGCAGGCTGCTCAGGCCGCGCCTGCGGTACGCCTCCTCGACATCGACATCGACGATGTACAGCACCGGCTCGTATTCGAAGGTGTCGCCGAACAGCGGATCCTCGACCTGCACGCGGGCGGTGAGGTAACCGGCGAGCTGCAGCCGCGACTGGTCTTCGGCGCGGGCGATCCAGCCGAGCAGCGTACCGGCGGCCAATGCCCGCTTCAGGCGCGCGGTCGTCTTCTGCACTGTGAGCGCCGGCGTGAACGTCGGGTCGACGCCGCCGCTGGTCTCGGCCAGGTGCCGGAACCAGAGGTCTGCGATCGCCGGAGCGTCCTCGGGCCCGGCGCGGTTGACGACGAAGCCTGCCGACCGGTTGGCCATGCTCAGCCCCCGCCCACGGTGAGCGAGATCATGCGCCACGGACCGGCATTCGGAGTCTTGCCCCGGCTGCGGGTGAAGCAGGCCCGTGCCTCGATCGCACTGCGGATGTGCTCGGAGGCCATGTAACCGCCGCCGTTCTTCAGCACCACCTTCACCCAGCGCTGCGACGTCCTCGAGTCGTCTTCGAGGTCCCAGTCTTCCACGCCGACGATCTGGTGCGACAGCGTGGCGATGATCGGTGCCTGGGTCGACGGCTTGCCGAACACCGGCGCATCGGCGATGACCACCGCGGCGAAGAGGTACGGGTCGATCGTCGGTGGAAAGGTCACGGCCACATAGGGCAGGCACAGCAGCCGCTCGCCAGTGGCCGCTTCGACCGGTGCGGCACCGAAGCGCAGCATCGAACGCAGCTCGGTCCACAGCGGTGACTCCTTTGCCTTCGCGGCGGTGTCGAGGTCCCACTGCTCGACGAAGGCTTTCACGCCATCGGGCTTCTCGAAGCTGTTGCGAACCTTCGGGTCGAGGATCGACAGCAGGAACTTCACGTCGCGCTGCTCGACGGCGGTAGCCAGCCGCTTCTGGAACTGCAGCCAGGACGGATCCTGCGCGCCGGCGTCGACCGGCGGCAACGGGGCTTCCTGGGCTGACGCCGGCGCTGCCTGCAGTGCCAGCGTCAGGCCTGCCGCCATGCACAGCGTCGCGAATGCACGCATCGGTCAGCGTCCCTTGAACTCGCCGCGGCGCTTCTCGAAGAACGCCTGCAGCGCCTCGGCGTGGTCTTCGGTCTTGTGGCACAGCGCCTGGTAGCTCGAGCAGATATCGAGGTACTCGGGCAGCGGCATCCGCTGCGACAGCTTGAGCAGCCGCTTTGCGTAGCGCAGGGCCTGCGGCGGCTTGTACGACATCCGGCGGGCCATGTCCTGGGCGCGCGCCAGCAGTTCTTCCGGCTTCACGACCTCGAGCACCAGCCCGAGGGCGAGCGCCTCGTCGGCCTTGATCAGTCGGCCGGAGAAGGTGAGCTCCGCCGCCCGCTGGTAGCCGACCGCGCGGGTCAGGAACCAGGAGCCGCCATCGCCCGGGATGATGCCGAGGTTGACGAAGGTCTCGCCGAACTGGGCTTCGGTCGATGCGATACGGATGTCGCACATCTGGGTGAGGTCGAAACCGGCGCCGACCGCCGGGCCGTTCACCGCAGCGATCACCGGCAGTTCGCACTCGTGCAGCGCCATCGGGATGCGCTGGATGCCCGACTTGTAGTTCTGCTGCACCTCGTGCACCGGCACGTCGGTGCGCTGCTTCATGTTCTTCACGTTGCCGCCGGCGGAGAACGCCGAGCCTGCGCCGGTGAGTACCAGCACCGAGATGTCCGGGCAGGCGCTGGCCCAGTTCACCACGCTGACCAGTTCGGTGCCGATCAGCGAACCGGACAGGGCGTTGCGGATGTCATCGCGGTTGAAGGTGAGGGTGGCGACCCGGCCATCGATCGCGAGCGTGCAATCGGTGACGGCGGGCTGTTCGGCGAGCGTGCTGGCCATGGGCGGCTCCGGAGGGCGGAAGACGTAAAGGCGGGAGTTTACCTATACTGGTACCCACACCGGGGTCAGGTCTTGACTTTTGCATCTGCGATGCAAAAGTCAAGACCTGACCCCCTCGGGGGAGGTGGAAGCATGGATCGCGGTTCAGCAATCGTCACCGACTTCCGATCGGTGACGCCGGCGGTACGCCTTTACAGTGGAGAGCTTGCGCTCGATTCGCTCGCCACCGAAGTCGCGCGGTTGAAGGCGAAGCGGGCCTTCATCGTCTGCGGGCGCTCGGTTGCCACCCGTACCGGCCTCGTCGCGCTGGTGCGTGACCGGCTCGGGCCCGCCTATGCCGGCCAGTTCGACCGCATGCGCAAGGATTCGCCCTATCCCGACGTCGTCGAGGCGCGCGATGCCGCGCGCGCGGCCGGGGCCGACGTGCTGCTCGCGATCGGCGGCGGCAGCGTGATGCAGGCGACGCGCGTGGTCGCGATCCTGCTTGCCGAAGCGGGTGACGTGATGAAGATGATCACCCAGTATCCCGAGCAGGGGGCCGCCATCAGCCCGAAGCTGATGGCTCCCAAGCTGCCGATCATCGCCATCTGCACCGTCGGCACCTCGGCGACGCACCGCGGCGGTTCGGCCATCCGCAACGAGGACCTCGACCACCGGATGGAGTTCTTCGATCCGAAGACCCGGCCGCAGGCGGTGTTCTGGGACCATCGCGCGCTGCAGACCGCGCCGGTGTCGCTGGCGCTGGAGAGCGGCTTCTCGGTGTTCTGCCGGGCGCTGGTCAACCTGGGAACCGAGCGCCAGAACCCGCTGGTCGAGGGCAATCGCCGGCAGGCCTTCGCGCTCGCCGATCGCGCACTGCCGCGCCTGCTCGCGGCGCCCGATGACCCGGTGCCCCGGCTGGAGCTGTGCGCGGCGGCCTGGCTGCAGAATCGTGACGCCGACGATGGCGGCACGATGTTCGACAAGCACTGGGTGCAGCGCGTGGCCTATGCGTTTGCCACCGCGCTGTTCATCCGCTTCCCGGAGGTGTCGCAGGGGCAGGCCAATGCCGCCGTCACCTCGACCGTGATGCGTGCGCTCGGCCCGCGCGATGCGCGGGCCACCCGCAACATGGCCGTGGCCCTGGGCGCGCTGGACCCTCACGCCGGGGCGGACGAGCTTGCACAGGCGCACCACCTTGCCGCCGACGCGTTCGACGCGCGCGCGCGTGCGCTCGGCCTGCCGGTGCGGCTGTCGCAGTTGCCGGTACAGGTGCCGCGCGCGAGCCTGCCGCTGATCGTGCAGGACTCGCTGAAGAACTTCAACGCGGACCCGAAGCGCGAGTTCAGGTGCGAGGTCGGCCTGCTGGGCGAGGTGCTCGACGCCGCCTGGTGAACAGCCAGCGTTTTGCGTTGCGCGCATCGATTCGGACGCGCCTGCCGTTAACATCGCGGCATGTTCGAGATCGTGCTGGTAAACCCCGAGATCGCCCCGAATACCGGCAACGTGATCCGGCTCGCGGCCAACACCGGCTGCCGCTTGCACCTGGTGGAGCCTCTGGGTTTCGTGATGACCGACAAGGGCCTCAAGCGTGCCGGCCTCGACTACCATGAACACGCAACGGTCCGGCGCCACGTCGACTGGGCCGCCTGTGTGGCCGCGCTGGGCGGTGCGCGCCGCTTCGCGATCACCACGCGCGGCAGCATGCGCTACAGCGAGGTCGCGTTCCGGCCCGGGGATGCCTTCGTGTTCGGCGCCGAAAGCAGCGGACTGCCGGCTGCCGTGCTGGAGACCTTCGAAATGGCATGCCGTCTGCGCTTGCCGATGCAGCCGGCCTCGCGCAGTCTCAACCTCGGCAATTCGGTGTCCGCCGTCGTGTTCGAGGCCTGGCGCCAGCATGGCTTTGCCGGCGGCGCCTGAGAATCGTCCGCTGGTCAGTCGGCTTCCGACCGCGGATCCCGCCGCATCAGTTCCTCGACCGCCGCGCGCGCGTCCAGGTTGCCGTCGAGCACCGCGCACACTGCCTCGGTGATCGGCATCTCGACCGCATTCGCACGCGCGAGTGCGGCCAGTGCATGCGCACTGGACACGCCTTCGGCCACATGGCCGAGCGTGGCGAGTATCTCCGCGAGCGGTACGTCCTGCGCGAGCCGCAGCCCGACCTGCCGGTTGCGGGACAGATCTCCGGTGCAGGTGAGGATCAGGTCGCCGGCGCCGCTCAGGCCCATCAGCGTGTCGGGACGTCCGCCCAGGCGCAGCCCCAGCCGGGTCAGCTCGGCAAGGCCGCGGGTGATCAGCGCCGCGCGTGCATTGAGCCCCAGCGCCAGCCCGTCGCAGATGCCGGCGGCGATGGCCATCACGTTCTTCGCCGCGCCGCCGACCTCGACGCCGATCACGTCCGGCGACGAGTAGATGCGCAGCCGGCTGCTGTGCAGGGCATGCGCGGTCGACCGGGCGAACGCAGCATCGGCCGAGGCCAGGGTCAGCGCCGCAGGCAGGCCGCGCGCGATCTCGGCGGCGAAACTCGGGCCCGACAGCACGCCGCTCGCGGCGCCGCCGGTACGCAAGCGGGCGATGATCCGGTGCGGCAGCTCGCCGGTGGATGCGTCGAACCCCTTGCAGGCCCAGAGCAGCGGACGTTCGCTCGCGCCGGCGATCGCTTCGAGCCGCTGCAGCGTCGAGGCGAGTGCTCCGGTCGGTACGGCGGCGAGCATCAGCGTGGCATCGTCGAGGCAGCGGCCGAGGTCTGCATCGACGACGATCGATGCGGGCAGGCGGTGCCCCGGCAGGTAGCGCAGGTTTTCACGGCTGCCTGCCAGCTCCGCCGCATGCGCCGGGTCGCGCGTCCATAGCGAGACCGCATGCCGGTCGGCGAACGCGGAGGCCAGCGCCGTGCCCCATGCGCCGGCACCGAGTACCGCGATCTTCACGAGCCGAAGACCTGGTTCACGTGGATGAAGCCGATCGCACCGTCGCGGTGGCGGACGCGGACCCATTCACCGGTCGGCGGCTCTACCATGTCGAGCACTACATCCCGCCCGACGCGAAGCACGACGGCGCCGGCTTCGGAGGGAGCGTCGCGCATCGTCCCGGTGGCCGCGCGCACCAGCACCGTGCGTGCCGAGGACAGCGCACGGTTCTCGACCCAGGCCAGTGCGCCGGTGGCGTCGCGCACCTTGGTCCAGCCTTCGGTTGCCACGACGACCTGTACGGGATAGCCGCGCCCCAGAACCCACAGTCGCTTCGCCTTCGCGGAAGGCCCGTCATAAAGGATGGCTGCCGGCTCTCCGATCGACCGGAACGCCTGCGCCGATACGGCCGGCGCGGCCAGCAGGGCCGCCAGGGCCAGTATCGTGCAGGCCACCGGGCCTGACCGGTGTCCGGGCCGGGCCAGCCGTCCCGGACGCATGCCTGCCATGACCGCCGGGATCCGGATCAGTGCGTCTGGCCGTCGCCGGCCGTGGCCTCGGCAGCCTGCGCCTGCTGCTGGTACAGCATCTCGAAGTTGATCGGCTGCAGGACGATCGGCATGAAACCCGCGCGGACCGACACGTCCGACACCACTTCGCGCGCGTACGGATACAGCAGGTTCGGGCAGGTGATGCCAAGTACCTGGGGCAGCATGTCCGGCAGTACGCCAGAAATACGGAAGATGCCGCCCTGCACGACCTCGATCAGGAACAGGGTCTTGTCGCCCATCTTCGCCGTCACGGTGACGGTCAGCGTGACGTGGTAGGCGTCGTCGCGTATGTGTTTGCCGTCGGTGTGCAGGTTGAGGTCCACCGCCGGCTGGCCCTGCTCCATGAAGATGTTCGGGGCGTTCGGGACTTCGAGCGAGAGATCCTTGATGTAGAGCTTCTCGATCGCGAACTGCGGTTGTGTCGCGCCTGCTGCGGGATTGGTTTCGGCCATGGTCGATCCGTTCGATTGCCGCCGGGACGGCGGAGGGGAAATGATGTGCTGCGTGCGCGGGCGGCCTGTCGACAGGCCTGCCGCCGCGCTCAGGCGCCGGCCAGCAGCGGGTCGAGACCGCCTGCGCGGTCAAGCGCGGACAGGTCGTCGAAGCCGCCGACATGGCGCTCGCCGATGTAGATCTGCGGCACGGTGCGCCGGCCGGTGCGCTCGATCATCTGATCGCGGATCGCCGGGTCGGTATCGATGCGGATCTTCTCTATCTCGGTGACGCCCTTCGCGCGCAGCAGGCGCTCGGCCATCTGGCAGTAGGGGCAGACTCCGGTCGAGTACATCGTGATCTTCGGCATCGCGGCGTTTCCTGTTCGGGTTCGCTTGGGGATCGGTGCGGCGCGTTCAGCCCTTCGCGCCCTTCTGGATCGGAAGGTTGGCCTGTTCCCATGCGGTCAGGCCGTCGCGCAGCTTGACCGCCTCGGCAAAGCCGGCCTTGCGGAAGGCATTGGTCGCGGCGCCGGACCGCTGGCCGTTGCGGCAATGGACGATGATCGGCTTCGCCTTGTACTTTTCGAATTCCTTCAGGCGACCGGCAACCTCGGCTGCAGGCAGATTGCGCGCGTGCGGGATGTGTCCGGCAGCGAACTCTGCCGGGTCGCGCACATCGATCAGCAGCGCATCCTTGCGGTTGATCAGGTTGACGGCATCGGTCACGCCGATCTCGCTCGTACCGTTGATGAGGCCCATCAGGAGCGGCCACACGAGCAGCGATCCGCTGACCACTGCCACCGTCACCAGCAGGATGTTCTGTTGCAGGAAATCCCAGACACTCACTCGGCTGTACTCCAGCGGTTGGCCAATGACGAATGCCACCGGCCCGATATCGACGGGCGCGTATTATGAAGTAGGATCGTCGCCCATGCTTACTCATGCACCCATGACTGCCCTGTCGCCAGCCGAGATGCCTGCCGGTTCCCCTGCCGGTCCTGTCTCCGGGACGCCTTCCGGTTCCGTCTCGCCTTCGTCGGTCCCGGCCCGGCCGGCCGGTATCACCCCGGTCCTGCTGCTGATCCTCGACGGCTTCGGCTACCGCCAGGGCGGCGACGACAATGCGATCCTGCATGCGCGCAAGCCGGTGTGGGACAGCCTGTGGCAGTCGTGCGCGCATACGACGATCGATGCCTCGGAGCGCCATGTCGGCCTGCCGGTGGGGCAGATGGGCAATTCGGAGGTCGGCCACCTGAACATCGGCGCCGGCCGCGTCGTCTACCAGGAACTCACCAAGATCGACCACGCGATCGAGACCGGCGCGTTCGCGGGCAATGCCGCCCTGCTCGGCGCGATCGGCGCCGCGCAGGCGAGCGGCGGTGCGCTGCATGTGCTGGGCCTTGCGTCGCCGGGTGGCGTGCACTGTCACGAGTCGCACCTCGCGGCCATCGTGCAACTGGCATTCGACAACGGCCTGCACCGGGTCTACGTGCACGCCTTCCTCGACGGCCGCGACACGCCGCCGAAGAGCGCCGAGCCCACGCTCACGATGCTCGAGAAGGTGCTCGCGCAGGCCGGCTCGGTGGCCGATGCGCGTATCGCCTCGATCGTCGGCCGTTACTTCGCGATGGATCGCGACAAGCGCTGGGAACGGGTGCAGGTGGCCTACGACCTCATGACGCTCGGCCGGGCCGCGTTCACCGCGGGCGATCCGCTCGAGGGCCTCGCGGCAGCCTATGCCCGTGGCGAGTCCGACGAGTTCGTGACGGCGACCACGATCGTGCCGCCCGGCACGCAACCGGCAACGATCCGGGACGGCGATGCGGTGGTGTTCATGAACTTCCGCGCCGATCGGGCCCGCGAGATCACCCGCGCGATCACCGATCCGGCCTTCGACGGCTTCGCGCGAGAGGCGCTGCCGAAGCTGTCTGCCTTCGTGACCCTGACCCGCTACGGCGACGAATTCGAGGCGCTGCCTGCAGCCTTCCCGCCCGATTCGATCCGCAACGGCTTCGGCGAATACCTGGCGTCGCGTGGCCTCACCCAGCTGCGTATCGCGGAGACCGAGAAGTACGCCCATGTCACCTATTTCTTCAACGGCGGCGTCGAAGCGGCGTACGCCGGCGAGTCGCGGGTGCTGGTGCCTTCGCCGAAGGTCGCCACGTACGACCTGAAGCCCGAAATGAGCGCTTTCGAGGTCACCGCCGAACTCGAGGCGGCCATTGCCAGCGGCCGCTACGACGCGATCATCTGCAACTACGCGAACTGCGACATGGTCGGCCATACCGGCAACTTCGATGCGGCCCGGCAGGCCGTCGAGGCGATCGACACCTGTGTCGGGCGCGTGGTGGCCGCCATGAAGGCCGCCGGCGGCGAGGTGCTGATCACCGCCGACCACGGCAACGCCGAGATGATGCGCGACCCTGAATCGAAGCAGGCGCACACCGCCCACACGCTGAACGTGGTGCCGCTGGTGCATGTCGGGCGACCGGCGAAGATCGCCGACGGCGGCGCGCTGCAGGACATCGCGCCGACGCTCCTGCGCATGATGGGCGTCCCGCAACCGCCCGAGATGACCGGCCGCCCGCTGGTCGCCTTCGACTGATCCTCCCGCCGGAGTTCCTCGCGCCCTCGGCGCATCCGGCGGCGCCGAGGGTGCCCGGCCGCGGCCGCGGCCGCGCGGCGCTGCTGGCGGTGCTGCTCGGCGCGGGACTGGTCGTGGCCGTGGCTGCCGCCGGCGCGCGTGCGGCCGATGCGCGCCCGGCCACGGCGTCCCCGAAGGCTGCGGATGCCGCCCGCGGTGAACTGCAGGAACTGCGGCAGCGCATCGAGGCGCTGCAGAAGAAAGTCGCCGGTGCCGAGGAGGTGAAGTCGGAGGCGGCCGATGCGCTGCGCGAATCCGAGCGCGCGATCAGCGAGGCGAGTCGCCGGTTGTTCGAGATCGCCGGCGAGAAGAAGGCGGTGAACGACGACATCGCGCGGCTGTCGGGCGAGGCCGGTACCGTCGAGGGCCGGGTGCGTGCCCAGCAGGAGCGGCTCGGCCAGTTGCTGCAGCGGCGATACATGGCTGGCGACCCTGATCCGCTGCAACTCGCGCTGTCGGGCGCGAATCCGGCCGAGGCAACGCGAATGCTGCACTACTACGGTTACCTGCATCGCGCCTACCTCGAGCAGATCGAGGGGCTGCGCACCGAACTGGCCCGGCTGGCGAGGCTGTCGGGGGAGCGCAAGAGCAAGGGCGCCGAACTTGCTGCGCTGGAGGCCGAGGCCGGCCGGGAGCGGGCGCGACTGGAAGCCGAGCGGGGGCGGCACCGGGCCGTGCTCGCGCGCGCATCGAAGGAGATCGACGCCAGCCGGCGGCAGATCGCGACGCTGCGCCGTGACGAGGACCGGTTGACCCGCCTGGTCGAGCAGATCGTCCGGATGCTGGCGGAACGCGAACGCGAACGCGCCCAGGCCCGGGAAGCGGCGGCGCGCGAGGCGCAGGCGAAGGCACGGGCGGCGCGCGAGCCGGCGAAGGCGGTGGAGCGCACCGCCCGCACCCCGGGCGAGCGTCCGCCCGCCGACGCTGCCGACGGCCGCGTCACGCGCAGCGACCGGATCCCGGATCCCGGCGTGCCGGCGGGCGCATTCGCCTCGCTGAAGGGGCGGCTCGCGTTGCCGGTAGCCGGCGAGATCGGAAACCGTTTCGGCCAGGCTCGCGCCGACGGCGGCCTGCAATGGCGGGGCATCACGATCCTTGCGCAGCCCGGGCAGGAGGTGCGCTCGGTTGCGCCCGGGCGAGTGGTGTTCGCCGACTGGCTGCGCGGCTTCGGCAATCTGCTGATCGTCGACCACGGCGACGGCTACATGACGCTCTATGGCAACAACGAATCGCTGCTCCGGCGCGTCGGCGACGGCGTGCGCGGCGGCGACCCGGTCGCCACGGTCGGCTCCAGCGGTGGCTCCGGCCCGGCCGGTCTCTATTTCGAGCTGCGCCACCAGGGAAAGCCGGTCGATCCGCTCGGCTGGTCGGCCGGGCGCTGATCCGGCCGCCGTGTATCGCAGCGCGTGGTCACGACAGTTACGCATGTCGCAGTGTTGACGTAACTTCCGTCTCACGACGGTGCCTGCCAAGCTGCTACCATGCTTTCTCCTGCAATGCACTCCGTCGGCAACCTTCCCGGCCCGGCGCCAATCCTTCCAGAGGTCACCGCGTCTCCATGTCCCGGTCGTTGGGTTCAATCATGCGCAACAAGGCAAGCCAGATCGGGCTGATCTGTGTCGGCGTCGTGCTCGGCGTTCTCGTCAGCCTGAATTTCTCCGCGGTCGCACAGCGCGAGGCGCCCAGCCCGCTGCCGATCGAAGACCTGCGCGTGTTCACCGAGGTCTTCGCCCGCATCAAGAGCGATTACGTCGAGACGGTGGAAGACCGCAAGCTGTTCACCGAGGCGATCAACGGCATGCTGTCGGGCCTCGATCCGCACTCCGCATACCTCGACCAGGAGGCCTTCAAGGAGCTCCAGGTGGGCACCCAGGGCGAGTTCGGCGGCCTCGGCATCGAGGTCGGCATGGAAGACGGGCTGGTGCGCGTCGTCTCCCCGATCGACGACACCCCGGCCTCACGCGCGGGCCTTCGTCCCGGCGACCTGATCGTCCGGCTCGACGAGACGCCGGTGAAGGGCATGACGCTGAACGATGCCGTGCGGCGGATGCGGGGCAAGCCGAACACCAACATCACGTTGACCATCGTGCGGCGCGGCGAAGAGAAGCCGATCGTCGTCACGCTCACCCGCGCGGTGATCAAGATCCAGAGCGTGCGCTCCGCGGTCATGGAGCCCGGCTACGGCTACATCCGCCTGACGCAGTTCCAGGAGCACACCGGAGAGAGCCTCGCGCAGGCGATCCAGCGCGTCTGGAAAGAGAACAACGGCAACATGCGCGGTCTGATCCTCGACCTGCGCAACGACCCGGGCGGCCTGCTCAACGGCGCGGTCGCGGTATCGGCCGCGTTCCTGCCGGCCAATGCACTGGTCACCTACACCGACGGTCGCGCACCCGATTCGAGGATGAAGCTCAACGCCAGCCCCGAGTTCTACCTGCGCGGGGCCTCGCAGGGCGACTACCTGCGCGGGCTGCCGAAGGATGTGAAGTCGGTGCCGCTGGTGGTGCTGATCAACGGCGGGTCGGCGTCGGCTTCCGAGATCGTTGCCGGCGCGTTGCAGGATCACAAACGTGCAACGATCATCGGTACCCAGAGCTTCGGCAAGGGTTCGGTACAGACCATCCTGCCTCTGACCAACAACACTGCGATCAAGCTCACTACCGCGCGCTATTTCACGCCGAACGGCCGCTCGATCCAGGCCAAGGGGATCACGCCCGACATCGTGGTCGAAGACCCCAGCAACCCGAGCGACGGCCAGCGCGTTCGCGAGGCAGACCTGAACCGGCACTTGTCCGACGGCAAGGGGGGCGAGCCCAAGGCTGCACCGCGTCCGCGCCCGGATGCGAAGAAGGACGAGCCTGCCCGCCCGCGCGTCGAGCCGATACGGCTGGAGCCTGGCCAGGTATTCTCGCGCGAAGATTTCCAGCTGATGCAGGCGCTGAACCACCTGAAGGGGCAGCCCGTGCAGCGCGAACTGCCGGTGGCAGCCGCTGCGCCGGCCGCCACGACCGCCGCCGCCCGCTGAGGATCCGGCCGCTGCAGGCGCGGGCATCGGCCCGTACCCTGCAGCCGGCAGGGCCGGCCGCCTTCCGGGCTCCCTGCGATGGATGACGACCAGCTCACCCGTTACAGCCGCCATATCCTGCTCGACGAGATCGGGATCGACGGCCAGCAGCGTCTGCTCGATGGCCGGGTACTCCTGGTCGGGGCCGGGGGGCTGGGTTCCCCGGTTGCACTCTACCTCGCGAGCGCCGGTATCGGCGAGCTGGTGGTCTGCGATGCGGACCGGGTCGACCTGACCAACCTGCAGCGGCAGGTTGCGCACACCACGCAAAGCATCGGCATGCTCAAGGTCGATTCCATCGGCCGTTCGATGCAGGCGATCAACCCTGCCACGCAGGTAGTCGCGCTGGCGCAGCGGCTGGAAGGGGATGCGTTGCTCGAGCGGGTCGCCGCGGCCGACGTGGTGGTCGACGCCAGCGACAACTTCGCGACCCGCTACGCCCTGAACGCGGCCTGCGTACGCTTCCGCAAGCCGCTGGTGTCAGGGGCTGCGATCCGCTTCGACGGGCAGGTGTCGGTGTTCGACCTGCGCCGTGACGACAGCCCGTGCTACCACTGCCTGTTCCCGCAGGACGCGGCGGCTGGCGAGGAAGAAGAGCGCTGCGCGGTGATGGGGGTGTTCGCGCCGCTGGTCGGAGTCATCGGTGCGATGCAGGCGGGCGAAGTGCTCAAGCTCGTCGCCGGGGTCGGCAGGCCGCTGTCGGGACGGTTGCTGCTGTTCAGCGCGCGCGAGGCCGAATGGCGGGCAGTGCGCGTGAAGCGTGATCCGGCCTGTCCCGTCTGCGCGGGGCGCGATCGAGGCTGAGGGCGCGCTTCAGGTCGACAGCAGGATCTTGCGCTGCTCGGCCCAGAACTGCGACGGGTCGCGGGTGAAGCCGCTCTTGGCGAACTGGTGCCAGCGGCCGACCACGAAGGCCATGATCGCATTGGCCTGGGCCGCCACGTCGGCATCGCCCGGCAACTCGCCCTGGGTCTGCGACAGCCGCAGTGCCTGCTTCAGCGTGGCCTCGATCCGGTCGTGCATCTGGTTGATCCGCGCCTGCAGCCGGGTATTCTCGTGCACCAGCGCCTCGCCGATCAGTACCCGGCTCATGCCGGGATTCTTCTTCGAGAACGCGAGCAGCACCGCGACCATGGCGTCCACCTGCTTCAGCCCGATCGGCTCATCGCTGGCGATCTTGTTGACCAGGCTGAACACGGTCTGCTCGATGAACTCGATCAGTCCTTCGAACATCTGCGCCTTGCTCGCGAAATGGCGGTAGAGCGCCGCCTCCGACACGTCGAGCCGGGCGGCGAGGGAGGCGGTGGTTATCTTTTCCGGGCTCGGGACTTCGAGCATTTCGGCGAGCGTCTGCAGGATCTGCAGCCTGCGTTCGCCTGTACGGGGCGGCATGATGAACCCTCCACAGGATGGTGTCCGGTCTGGCGTCCGGCGCTGGCAACGACCCGGTTGCCGGGGAACCCCGGCGGCACCGATTGTGAGCACCCGCTTCGTTGCAAAAACGGATTCTAGGCGGATTGGGCCGCAGGCGTCAGGGAAAAATGCAGGCTCGCACAGCACATTCCCGGAGGCGTCCGTCGCTCATCGCAACTGTGGCAGGCAGCGCCGCATCTCCCGCAGGTCGGTGACCATCAGGTCGACATGCGCGGGACGCCGCACGCGCAGCAGCCCCGGTTTGCGGCGCACGATGTACACCGTACGCATGCCGAGCGAGCGCGCCGTCGACAGGTTTTCGAGAGAATCCTCGACCATGATGCTGCGCCGGGGGTCGATCCGGTGGCGCCGGAACAGTTCGCGGAAGCCGCGCACGTCCGGCTTCGGACGGTACCCGGTGTGCTCGATCGTGAATACGCCGTCGAACAGATCGGTGATGCCCAGCACGCCGAGCACCGCGCGGCAGTAGCGCTCCGGCGAATTCGAGAACACCACCTTTCGTCCGGGCAGCCGGTGCAGCAGCGCGCGCAGTCCCATCTCGCGGATCACCATCCGGTCGAGTTCGGGGAACTGGTGCGTCTCGTGCAGGAAGTGGTCCGGGTCGGTTTCGTGGTGTTTCATCAGCCCGAGCAGCGTCGCGCCGTACTGAAGCCAGTAGCGGCGCCGCAGTGCACTCGCCTCGGCTTCCGCCAGTCCGAGGTGTCGCATCACGTACTCGGTCATCGACCGGTTCATGTGCGGGAAGATGTGCGGCGTGCAGTAGTGCAGCGTGTTGTCGAGGTCGAAGACCCAGGTGCGGGCCCGGGCCATCAGCGGCGGTCCCTCATCGACTGCGGATCATCGTGCCGACGCCCTGGTCGGTCATGATCTCGAGCAGCACGCTGTGGTCGACCCGGCCGTCGATGATGTGCACCGAAGACACGCCGCCACGCGCGGCATCCAGCGCCGAGGAGATCTTCGGCAGCATGCCGCCCGAGATCGTGCCGTCGGCGAACAGTTCGTCGATGCGCCGCGCGGTGAGACCGGTGAGCAGGTTGCCTTCCTTGTCGAGCACGCCGGGCGTATTGGTGAGCAGCATCAGCTTCTCTGCCTTCAGGATCTCGGCGACCTTGCCGGCCACCAGGTCGGCGTTGATGTTGTAGGTCTCGCCCTGGGACCCGGAACCGATCGGGGCGATGACCGGGATGAAGCCGCTCGAGGTGAGGGTCTGGATGATGCCCGGGTCGACCGACTCGATCTCGCCGACCTGGCCGATGTCGATCTTCTCGTCCGGGTTCTCCTGGCGCGCAACCATCATCTTGCGGGCACGGATCAGTCCGCCGTCCTGCCCGGTCAGCCCGACCGCCTTGCCGCCGGCGCTGTTGATCAGTTCGACGATCTCCTTGTTCACCTGGCCGGCGAGCACCATCTCGACGATGTCCATCGTCTCGGCATCGGTGACGCGCATCCCCTGGACGAACTCGCCCTTCTTGCCGACGCGCGCGAGCAGCTGCTCGATCTGCGGGCCGCCGCCGTGCACCACCACCGGGTTGATGCCGACCAGCCGCAACAGGACGACGTCATGCGCGAACGACTGCTTCAGCTTCTCGTCGGTCATCGCGTTGCCGCCGTACTTGATGACCACGGTGCGTCCGTGGAAGCGGCGGATGTAGGGCAGCGCCTCGGACAGGACCTGGGCTTTCTGCGTGGCAGTCAACGGGGCGGCATCGGTCATCGGTGCGAGCCGCGGGCTGCGCGGCGTGAAGGACGGAGCACTGATTCTAGCGGCCAGGGCGGGTGGGCGGTATCTGCATGCTGGGTCCGCCAGGCATTGCGTGGTGCCGGCGGACGGATCGGGTACGGAACCGTGCCGTGCAACGCGCCTGGCCGACCATCATGGCCCGGCCAGGCGCATGGTGCATGCGCCGCTCAGCGGATCTCGAGCCGCCGGACCGAGGTGACGGCCTTCTTCGGCAGGCGCAGCTCGAGCACGCCGTCGGCGTACTTCGCCTCGGCCGCGGCCTCGTCGATAGCGTCGGCCAGCTGGAACGCGCGGTGCAGCTTGCCGTAGTAGCGCTCGCTGCGCAGCACGCGGCCGTCCTTGTTCGCCTCGCGCTGGTTACGCACCTCCGCGCTGATCGCGACATCGTTGCCGTCGATCGTCACATGGATGTCGTCGCGCGAGACGCCAGGCAGCTCGGCGTGCACCGCGTAGGCCTTGTCGTCCTCGGTCACCTCGACGCTGAACGGACGCGCGGCGCCGGTGGGTGCAGTGCCGGTCGCGCCGACCGGGCGCACCAGGAAGCCCTGGAACAGGTTGTTGAAGATATCGTCGATCGATTCGTTGCGGATCAGCTGGGCCATGGTGGAGCCTCCATCAGACAGTGGTTGGATGTCGCCCCCGGGGCGGTTCCCGGTGGTCGGGCGGTGCCTGCGGTTTCCGATGGCACGACGCCTGCCCCTGGTAGATGTGCACAGGCCCTGCTTTTTCAAGTGTCCCGGCGGTTGAGCATCGAAGGGAAGCCACCGGTCGCTCGGCTATACTTGATCGTTTTCCGGAAGGCCCCCAGATGGTGATCGAGATGTTTCCGAACCGCCCGGCCGAGCGCGTTCTCTGCGTGCTTGCGTTCCTGCTTTGCAGTGCCGTGGCGTCGCTCGCATCCGCGCAGCCAGGTGCGCTCCCGGTGCCGGTTCCGCCGTCGATCAACGCGAAGGCCTTCGTGCTGGTCGACTTCGCGACCGGGCAGGTACTGGCCTCGCAGGCGGCCGATGACCGGTTCGAGCCGGCGTCGCTGACCAAGCTGATGACCGCCTACCTCACGTTCAACTCGATCCGCCAGAAGCGGCTGACGCCGTCGCTGGTGGTGCCGGTGTCCGACCGTGCGCGCAAGGCCGAGGGCTCGCGCATGTTCATCGAGCAGCGTATCCCGGTCACCGTCGACGAACTGATGCGCGGCATGATCATCCAGTCGGGCAACGACGCCAGCATCGCGCTGGCCGAGGCGGTCGCTGGCGGCGAGGATGCATTCGCCGATGCGATGACGCGCGAGGCACAGCGGCTCGGCATGAAGAACACGTCGCTGCGCAATTCGACCGGGCTGCCCGATCCGAAGCACTACAGCAGCGCCTCCGACCTCGCGCGGCTCGCGGTGGCGATCATCCGAGACTTCCCCGAGTTCTATGGGCTGTATTCGCAGCGCGACTTCACCTACAACAAGATCAAGCAGGCAAACCGCAACCGGCTGCTATGGCTCGATCCCTCCGTCGACGGCATGAAGACCGGCTTCACCGAGGCCGCGGGATTCTGCCTGGTCACCTCCGCGAAGCGCGGCGAGCGGCGGCTGGTGGCGGTGGTGCTCGGTGCGCCGTCCGAGCGCGCGCGCATCAGCGAGAGCCAGAAGCTGATCAACTACGGCTTTCAGTTCTTCGACAACTTCCGCCTGTATGCGGCGCGCCAGCCGGTCGCGTCGCTCGCGGTCTGGAAGGGATCCTCGCGCACCGTCGACGCGGGCTTCGAGGCCGACCTGGTCGCCACCCTGCCGGCCGGCAGCGGGTCGCGCGTGAAGGCTGACCTCGAGAGCGTGCAGCCGCTGGTTGCGCCGATCGCTGCCGGGCAGCGCGTCGGCACGCTCAAGCTCGCGCTGGATGGCCGTCCGCTGGCAGAATATCCAGTAGTCGCACTGCAGGAAGTACGGGCGGCGAACATCTTCCGGCGTACGTGGGACAGCCTGCGGCTCATGCTGAAGCAATGACGGCTGCTTCGGTGACTACCGTACCGATATCGAGGGCAAAGCGATGATCGTTCACCTGAATGGCGAGTTCCTTCCGATCGAAGAGGCGAAGATCTCGCCGCTCGACCGCGGCTTCATCTTCGGCGACGGGGTCTACGAGGTGATCCCGGTCTATTCGAAGAAGCCCTTCAGGATGATGGAACACCTGCAGCGCATGCAGCGGAGCATGGACAAGATCGGGCTTCAGAACCCGCACTCGATCGAGCGCTGGGAAGCGTTGTGCAACGAGATGATCGAACGCTCGCCGCACCCCGACCAGGGGCTGTACATCCAGGTCACGCGTGGGGTCGCGCCGCGCGACCATGCGTTCCCCAAGGATGCGAAGCCGACTGTCTTCATGATGAGCAACCCGATGCGCAAGCCGCCGGTCGAGTGGCATACCGACGGCGCGGCCGCGATCACCGCCAGCGACGACCGCTGGTACAACAACGACATCAAGTCAACGGCGCTGCTGGGCAACGTCCTGGCCCGGCAGAAATCGGCCGAGGTCGGCGCGGTCGAGACCATCCTGATCCGCGACGGCATGCTTACCGAGGCTTCGTCCAGCAACGTGCTGATCGTGAAGGACGGCACCATCTTCTCGCCCCCGAAGAGCAACCTGCTGCTGCCCGGCACCACGTTCGACGTCACCATCGAGCTCGCGCAGAAGCATGGCATGCCGCACCAGCTGCGCCCGATCACCGAGGCCGAGTTGCATGCCGCCGACGAGATCTGGGTCACCTCGGCCACGAAGGAAGTACTCGCGATCACGACACTCGATGACAAGCCCGTGGGCACTGGCAAGCCCGGCCCGGTCTGGAAGCAGATGCACGCGCACTACCAGGTGTTCAAGCGCGAGGTGACAGGTTGCTGACCGCGCGCGCCTGGCAGGCCGGTTTCTGGGTGCACGCCCCGTGGCGGTGAACGGCAGGTCCGGTGACGAGCGGGGCGCCGTGCCGCATCCCGGGGCGCCGACCGACTCGCTCATCGTCTATCCGTCACCTTTCCCGGTCAAGGTGATGGGTCCGGCGGCGCCCGGGTTCGCGCCGGCGGTGGTCGCGGTCGTGCAGCGGCATGACCCGGACTTCGACCCGGCGACGGTCGAGATGCGCAGCAGCCGCGAGGGGAAATACACCAGCCTGACGGCTACCGTCACCGCCACGTCGCGCGAGCAGCTCGACGCGCTGTACAAGGATCTCTGCGATCACCCGATGGTGGTGATGGTCCTGTAGCTCGACACTGCCCGGCTCGTCATTCCCGTTTTCCGCGTTCCCTGGAGGACCCCGCATGGCCAACGCAAAGAAGCGCACGCAGACCCCTGCGAAGAAATCGGCTGCAAAGAAGGCTGCTCCGAAGAAGGCTGCTCCGAAGAAGGTCGCTCCGAAGAAGGTCGCTCCGAAGAAGGTCGCTCCCAAGAAGATCGCTCCCAAGAAGGCCGCCCCCAGGAAGACCCCCGGGGTCGCCACCCCGCCGCGCAGGACCGTCGTCCGCCGATCGCCGATCCATGGCCGCGGTGTCTTCGCGACGGTGGACATCCCGAAGGGGGAGCGCGTGATCGAGTACAAGGCACGCAAGATCACCTGGGCGCAGGCGGACCGCTGGTATGCCGACGACGACAGCAAGCCGTCGCACACCTTCCTGTTCACGCTCGACGACAAGTACGTGCTCGACGGCAACAAGGACGCCAACAGCGCCCGCTGGATCAACCACTCCTGCAACCCGAACTGCGAATCCGACATCGTCGATGGCCGGATCTGGATCGAGTCGCTGCGTAACATCAAGGCCGGCGAAGAGCTGAATTACGACTACAACATCACCCTCGAGACGCCGCATACCCCGGCCGAGAAGCGCCGCTGGGGCTGCCGCTGCGGATCGAAGAACTGCCGCGGCACGCTGCTCGGGAAGAAGCGCTGACTCACTTGCGCGGACTTGCCTGTTCCGACTCACCTGTGCTGACCGGCCAGTGCCGGCCGGTCAGCCGGCGTTGAACTTCGCCCGCAGTGCCTCGACCCTGCGCCGGTTCACGCCGAGGTCCCAGTAACCCAGACGCGAGGCGGATTGCACCTGGAACACGCCAGCTGCCGGATCGAGTTCGAACCGCAGGTCGTCGATGAAGCCGAACACGCGCGAGCGGAACTCGACGGCGATCCAGCCCTGGCGCGCATCGACCACGGTTGCGTTGCGGTCCTGTTCGATGATCCGCAGCAGCCTGCCCTGCGCCGCTTCGGCCGGGCCGGTGAATGCGAACGGGGCGATCTGTTGCGACGGTCGTGCCGCCCGGGACGATACGCAGTTGGGACTGTCAGGGCAGGAAGGCAGCATGCTCGCCGATCTGGCCGCCCCGGTGCACAGCACGACCGCGAGGGTGGCGGCGACCAGCGCGCGGAGACGGACGTGGGTGGATGACATCGGGCAATTGTGACGCAAGCCGGTTCGCCCGCACAGCGAACCGGCACTGCACGCCTACAATCGGCCCATGAATCTGTCGAATTCCGACGCCTGCGACCGCCTTCCGGGCGTCGACGAACCCATCGTGCGCCACCTGGGAACGACCGCCTACCGCGAGACCTGGGGTGCGATGCAGGCCTTCACGGACCAGCGTGGCGCGGGGACCCGCGACGAGCTGTGGCTCACCGAGCACCCGCCCGTCTATACGCTGGGCCTCGCCGGGCGGGCCGGGCACCTGCATCCGGCCGCCGCGGAAGGCGCGATCGAGATCGTCCACGCCGACCGTGGCGGGCAGGTCACATACCACGGACCCGGGCAGGCCGTGATGTATGTGCTGCTCGACCTGAAGCGCCGGCGGCTCGGCGTGCGGCAGCTCGTCCGGATGCTGGAACAGGCCGTGATAGACTGCCTTGGCGTGTGGGGAATCGAAGCGCACGGCAGGGTGGACGCACCCGGTGTCTATGTCGGCGCGGCGAAGATTTCCGCCCTCGGTCTGAAGGTCCGGCGTGGCGCGAGCTATCACGGGCTTGCATTCAACGTCGACATGGATCTGTCCCCTTTTGACGCAATAGACCCGTGCGGCTATCCCGGCCTTGCGGTCACGCAGGCTCGTGCGCTCGGGATCGACGCATCCACCGGTGAAATGGCCGACCGCCTGGCCACCCTGTTCATCGCCAGCCTGCAAGCCCGATTCCCGATCGTTCCAGAATGAATACAGCTCCGGTTCCCTCGCCCGCCGCAGGCGAGAAGCAGAAAGCGCAGGCCAAGACCTCGCGCAATCCGATCCCGATCGTGCCGGTCGGTGTCGCGCTCAAGAAGCCCGACTGGATCCGGGTGAAGGCTCCGCACCCGGATTCGCGCTTCTACGAGATCAAGAAGATCCTGCGCGAGCAGAAACTGCACACGGTGTGCGAGGAAGCGTCGTGTCCGAACATCGGCGAGTGCTTCGGCAAGGGCACCGCCACGTTCATGATCCTGGGCGACCTGTGCACCAGGCGCTGTCCGTTCTGCGACGTAGGCCATGGCCGCCCGCAACCCCCCGATCCTGACGAACCGCGCCACCTCGGCGAGACCATCGCAGCGCTCCGGCTGCGCTACGTGGTGATCACCAGCGTCGACCGCGACGACCTGCGCGACGGTGGCGCACAGCATTTCGTCGATTGCATCCGGTCGGTGCGCGCGCTGTCCCCTGCGACGACGATCGAGGTGCTGGTGCCCGATTTCCGCGGCCGCCGCGACCGTGCACTGGCCATACTCGACGCTGGCCCGCCGGACGTGATGAACCACAACATGGAAACCGTGCCCCGGCTGTACAAGGCTGCACGGCCAGGCGCGGACTTTGCCAACTCGCTGCTGCTGCTGAAGGAATTCAAGGCACGCCACCCGACGGTGCCGACCAAGTCGGGCCTGATGGTCGGACTCGGGGAGACCGACGAGGAGATCCTCGACGTGATGCGCGAGATGCGTGCACACGATGTCGACATGCTCACGGTCGGCCAGTACCTGCAGCCGTCCGGGCACCACCTGCCGGTGACCCGCTTCGTGCATCCGGACACCTTCGCGATGTACGAGGCCGAGGCGATGAAGATGGGCTTCGCCCACGCAGCCTGCGGGCCGATGGTGCGCTCGAGCTACCACGCCGACCAGCAGGCCCACGACGCGGGCGTCGTCGTGTCGGAGATCGGTTTGGCTGCCCCGGCCAGCGCCTGACACTGAACACGGCTGCAACACGAACAGAACCTGCGTACACGACATCGAAAACGCTGACCGGTTCACCCGGAAACCACTCGAAAGTGGTTGCCCGACGATGCGAAGGGACCTGTCCGGCCTGCTGCTGGCCTCCGCTGCGCTGCTTTGCCTGCCCGCGCCTGCGCGTGCCCAGGCCCTCGCCGCGATCTCCGGCGTCGACCAGGTCGGTGCGCTGCGCGCTGCGCTCGGGCAGGGCGCCTCGGCCGCCAGGTCCGGCGGCCGGTCGACGCGGAACTTTCCTGGGCAGCGCTTGTCTGTTCGGATTCGATGCATGGCAATCCGGACAACCTGAGGCACGGCCTCGAAGCGCCCGCGCTTGCGTGCACGCGACGAATGTTTCCCTTGCACGACAGGGGTTGCCTCCCGCATGTATCGACTCGGTATCGCGATCATCGTCGCATCCACGCTGCTTCCGTGCCCCACCGCTGCAGCCGGTTTCGACCTGCTCAATGCCGGTGTAAGGGCCCGGGTGGGCGAGAAGCGGGTGCTCGGGCAGGTGGCGCCAGAATCGTTCAACGCGTATGACCTGGTGGCGACGGTCCGGCTGCCCTGGCAGCGTTATCACGCCTCGGGCTGGGGTGTCGGCACCCGTGTCATCGCAAGTGCGGGCCTCATCCAAGGGGCGGGCAGGACGGCGCTTGTCGTGTCCGCGATACCCATGCTCGCGTTCGGCAGCCAGGACGGCCGCTTCACGATCGACCTGGGTGCGGGGCTGGCCTTGATCAGCGAGCACCGCTTCGCCAACCAGGACTTCGGAGGGGCCCTGCAGGGCGCCCTGACGTTCGGGGTTTCCGCGCCGCTCTACCGGCGAACCGGCATCGGCTACCGGTTCCAGCACTACTCCGACGCAGGCGCATACGGGTCGCACACCATCGGAGCGGATTTCCACATGGTCGAGTTCACCTACCGCTTCTGACCGGGCCGCATTGCGCAGGCCCGGTGACGACGCGCGGGATGCTCAGGCGCGTCGCGAATCCTGCAGGTGCTGGTGCAAGGGCACGACACCGACGAACACCGCGATCAATCCGGTGGCGAACGCGATGTCGTAGAGCAGCGTGATGCCATCCGCGTTGTGCACGGCCGCACCGGTGATGCACGCGAGCGCCACGACGAACAGGGCTGCGCCTGCCAGTTGGCGCAGGAGCGGATGCACGGGTGCCTGGCTGTCGGCGTCTGGCGTGCGAAGCAGCCCGCCAAGCAGCGCCAGGGCGACTGCGGCGACCACGCCCAGAACGTACCCCGATGCGAGCTCGTAGGTGACGTAGGCCGCCGGGTGGGTGGAAGGATCTGCGCTGGCGATGCCCAGTGCGTCGTGCGCGAAGTCGGTCATGGTCAGCGCGACGAACCAGACGAGTACTGCGACCGTGCCCACGAAGAGTCGAGGATCGAGGGGTACCTGCTCACCGGAAGTCGGCGGCGTGACTGACAAGGGCGTACCGGCAGGGCTCATCGCGTGACTCCTCCACGTATCGAAGCAAATGCCTCTGCACGCATAGACAGGAGCGGCTGCAGGATGGTTCCCCAGCGTCCGACAGGGGACGCTGGAGGCGTCTGGCAGCAGACTCTTGCCCAGGATGCGTGGACAGGGTGCCCTGGTTGCATCCCCGTCCCGTACGCCCGCGGGCGTACGGGATCAGGCGGCGACTTCCGCCCCTGACTTCGACTTCGCGCGCTTGCGCTCGTGCTCGAGCAGGTGGCGCTTGCGCACCCGGATCGACTTCGGCGTGACCTCGACCAGCTCGTCGTCCTCGATGAACTCGACTGCGTACTCGAGCGTGAGCTTGATCGGCGGTACCAGCACGATCGCCTCGTCGGTGCCCGAGGCGCGCACGTTGGTCAGCTTCTTGCCCTTGAGCGGATTGACGACCAGATCGTTGTCGCGCGAATGGATGCCGATGACCATGCCTTCGTACAGCTTCTCGCCCGGGCTCACGAACATGCGGCCGCGGTCCTGCAGGTTCCAGAGCGCGAAGGCGACCGCGTCGCCGGTGTCCTGCGAGATCAGCACGCCGTTGCGCCGGCCGGCCATCTCGCCCTTGGTGGGCGCATAGTCGTCGAACACATGGCTCATCAGCCCGGTGCCGCGGGTCAGGTTCATGAACTCGCCCTGAAAGCCGATCAGGCCACGGGCCGGTACGCGGTACTCGAGGCGCACGCGGCCACGGCCGTCCGGCACCATGTCCTGCAGGTCTGCACGGCGCTGGCCGAGGGCCTCCATCACGCCGCCCTGGTGCGCGTCTTCCACGTCGACGGTCAGCAATTCGTACGGCTCGCAGGTGACGCCGTCGACGACACGGGTGATCACGCGCGGGCGCCCGACCGCGAGCTCATAGCCTTCGCGGCGCATGTTCTCGATCAGGATGGTCAGATGCAGTTCGCCACGCCCGGACACCGCGAACACGTCGGTGTCGCCGGTCTCTTCGACGCGCAGCGCCATGTTGGTCAGCAGCTCCTTCGTCAGCCGCTCGCGGATCTGGCGGCTGGTGACGAACTTGCCTTCGGTGCCGGCCAATGGCGACGTATTGACCATGAAGTTCATGGTCAGCGTCGGCTCGTCTACCTTCAGCGGGGCGAGCGCCTCGGGATGGTCGATGTCGGTCAGCGTGGTGCCGATCGACAGTTCTTCGATGCCCGAGACGAGCACGATGTCGCCGGCCATGGCTTCGGCCATCTGCACCCGCTCGAGGCCCTGGAAGCCGAGCACCTGGTTGATGCGCGCCTTGCGCTGCGCGGTGTCGCCGAACAGCACCGCGACATCCATCGCCGGACGCAGCTTGCCGCGCCTGATGCGGCCGACGCCGATGCGGCCGACATAGCTCGAGTAGTCGAGCGCGCTGATCTGCAGCTGCAGCGGCCCTTCGGTGTCTTCAATCGGCGGTGCGGGGACGCGCTCGAGGACTGTCTGCAGCAGCGGCCTCAGGTCGCTGCCCGGTTTCTTCCAGTCGAGCGTGGCCCAGCCCTGCAACGCCGAGGCGTACACCACCGGGAAGTCGAGCTGTTCCTCGGTCGCGCCGAGCTTGTCGAACAGGTCGAACGTATGGTCGACCACCCAGTCGGGACGGGCACCGTCGCGGTCGACCTTGTTCACCACGACGATCGGCTTCAGGCCGAGGGCCAGTGCCTTCTTCGTCACGAAGCGGGTCTGCGGCATCGGGCCTTCGACTGCATCGACCAGCAGGAGCACGCCATCGACCATGCCGAGCACGCGCTCGACCTCGCCGCCGAAGTCGGCGTGGCCGGGGGTGTCGACGATATTGATGTGGACGCCGTCGAAGTCGAGCGCGCAGTTCTTCGCCAGGATGGTGATGCCGCGTTCCTTCTCGAGGTCGTTCGAGTCCATGACCCGTTCGGTCACTTTCTCGTGGGCGGCAAACGTGCCAGACTGGCGAAGCATTTTGTCGACCAGCGTAGTCTTGCCGTGGTCGACGTGGGCGATGATCGCGATGTTTCTGAGCGCGCGGGACATTGGGGGTGGCGTCCGTTCTGTGGCTGGGAAATCCGCACCGCTCGTGGCGGCATCGGATGGGTCATGCGGCGGGGTGCCGGCGGGGTGCCGACACGACGCCGACGATGGCGCTTTTAGCGCCGACAAAAGCCGACAAGTCTAGCACGGGCGCCCTGCATTTCCCTGTTCCAGCCATTACACTCGGCGGTTTGAGCGCAGAGAGATGGAACGTCGATGCCCCGCATTGCCCTCGATCAACTGACCGACCTGGCTGCCGCCACGCTGGTGAAGGCCGGTGCGGCACCGGCACAGGCGGCAGCCACCGCGCGCGCGCTGGTCGCGGCAGACCGCGATGACCTCGCGACGCATGGCGTGTCGCGCATCCCGCTGTACGTCGACCACCTGGCGACCGCGCGGGTTGACGGCAACGCCCGACCGGCGGTCGTCCATGAGCGCGGCGGCAGTTGCCTGATCGACGTGTGCGGCGGGCTCGCCTATGAAGCCTGCGAAATGGCCGTCGGTGAAGCGATCGCCCGCGCGCGCAGCCACGGCATCTCTCTGGTCGCGTTGACCAACAGCCACCACTACGGGGCCGCTGTCTATCATCTCGAACCGATCGCCGCGGCTGGCATGATCGGCCTGGCGCTGACCAATTCCCCCGGTGCGATCAACGCCTGGGGCGGGCGCCGGCCGGTGTTCGGCACCAATCCGATCGCGGCGGCGTTTCCGCGCGCGGCGAAACCGCCGGTGCTGATCGATCTTTCGCTGACTGAAGTGACCCGCGGCAAGATCATGATCGCCGCGAAGGAAGGGCGTCCGATCCCCGAGGGCTGGGCGGTCGACAAGGACGGCAACCCGACCACCGATGCGAAGGCCGCCCTCACTGGCAGTCTGTTCGCGATCGGCGGCGCCAAAGGTGCGATGCTCGCGATGATGGTCGAGCTCCTGTGTTGCGGGCTGACCGGGGCGGCGCTGGCCTTCGAGAACGACTCGTATTTCGAGCCCGGCAACAAGCCCCGCATCGGCCATACGCTGATTGCGATCGATCCCGGCTCCACGGCCGGCAGCGCGGTGTATTTCGAGCGCGTCGAGGCACTGATCGCTGCCATGCTGGCCGACCCCGGTGTACGTCTGCCGGGCGACCGCCGCTACGCTGCGCGCGCCCGGGCAGGTGCCGAAGGGGTCGACATCCCGGATACGCTTTACCGACAATTGCAGCAACTGGCCAGCCGCGCCTGAGCGCGGCGATGCCCAACACACGGATGGAACCGACATGACCGACCAGACGCTGACGCTCGTCGTCAACGGAAGTGCGCACGCCGTACAGTGCGACCCCGAAACGCCACTGCTCTACATCCTGCGCAACGACCTGTCGCTGAAGGGCGCCCGCTACGGCTGCGGTCAGGGCCAGTGCGGCGCCTGCACCGTGCTGGTCGACGGCAAGGCCGTGCAGTCGTGCAACGTGCCGGTGTCCGACTTCGCCGGCAAGTCGATCACCACGATCGAGGGCCTGGGCACCGCCGAGGCGCCGCATCCGCTGCAGCAGGCGTTCATCGACGAGCAGGCGGCACAGTGCGGCTACTGCGTGACCGGCATCGTGATGAGTGCCAAGGCGCTGCTCGACGTCAATCCGAAGCCCACGCGCGCCGAAATCACCGCCGCGCTGCGCGACAACCTGTGCCGTTGCGGTACCCATGCGCGGATCATCCGCGCGATCGAGCGCGCCGCCGCGGCGATGGCTGCCTGAACACCCCGAGAGGTCACGAACGATGTCGCGTACCAACGATTCCTCCCCGCTGCCCGGCAGCCTCTCCGTCAACCCGATCCTGGACAAGTGGGTGCGCCTGGTGCCTGGTGCCGCCGGCCCGGCCTCGCATGCGGTGACCGTGTCGCCCGGCAAGGTCGACATCGGCCAGGGCATCTCCACCGCGCTCGCGCAGATCGCCGCCGACGAGCTCGACGTCTCGCTGTCGCGCATCGTCATGAAGCCTGCCGGCACCGATGCGTCGCCGAACGAGGAGATGACCTCCAGCAGCCTGTCGATCGAGCACAGCGGCATCGCGATCCGCTTCGTCTGCGCCGAGATCCGCGGCACGCTGCTGCAGAAGGCCGCGCAGCAGCTGGGCGTGAGCGCCGAGCGGCTGACCGTCGACGACGGGGTGATCACCGCCGCCGGGGGCGGCAGCGTCACCTACTGGGACCTGCTCGAACCCGGGCTGTTCCATCGCGAGGCCACCGCCCAGTTCCGGCCCAAGGCCGTGGAAGACTTCAAGCTGATCGGCACCGACGTGCCGCGGCTGGACATTCCGGCGAAGGTCACCGGCAAACCGAGCTACGTGCACGACATGGTTCTGCCCGGCATGCTGCATGGTCGCGTCGTGCGCCCGCCGAGCTACGATGCACGCCTGCTGTCGATCGACGACGAGGCGGGGCTGCGTGCGATGCCCGGGTTGGTCGAGGTGGTGCGCGATGGCAGTTTCCTGGCGGTGATCTGCACGAAGGAAGAGCAGGCGATCCGCGCCGCGCGCGCCCTGCGCAACCGCGCGAAGTGGGACGACCGCACAAACCTGCCGGCGCAAGGTGCGGTGTACGACCATCTGAAGACGCTGCCCAAGACCGTGCACGTGGTGCACGAGAAGACCGACGATGCTGCGAAGGCAAAGGCGGCGAAGACGATGAAGGCGGCATTCACCAAGCCGTACATCGCACATGCCTCGATCGGCCCGTCCTGCGCGGTGGCAGTCTGGAACGACGGCAAGCCGGAGATCTGGTCGCACAGCCAGGGCATCTTTCCGCTGCGCGTCGACCTCTCCAAGTCGCTGCGCATGCCCGAGGCGGACATCACCGTCCACCATGCCGAAGGCGCGGGCTGCTACGGCCACAACGGTGCCGACGACGCGGCGCTCGACGCGGCGCTGGTCGCACGCGCGGTACCGGGGCGTCCGGTCAAGCTGCAGTGGTCGCGCGAGGACGAGTTCCAGTGGGAGCCCTTCGGCCCGGCGATGAGCGTCGAGGTCACGGCCTCGCTCGACGCCGGCGGCAACATCGTCGACTGGACCCATGAACTCTGGAGCAACACGCAGAGCACGCGGCCGGGCCGCCAGCCCGAGGGCACCTGGCTGATGGCGGGCTGGCACCTGGCCGATCCGCTGCCCAAGCCGCCGCCGCGGATGATCCCGCTGGCCGGTGGTGGCGGCAGCGACCGCAATGCGGTGCCGCTGTACGACCTGCCGAACTCGAAGGTGATCCACCACTTCATCACCGAGATGCCGGTGCGCGTGTCGGCGCTGCGCTCGCTCGGCGCGTTCGCCAACGTGTTCGCGATCGAGACCTTCATGGACGAACTGGCCGAGGCGGCCGGCGTCGACCCGGTCGAGTACCGGCTGCGCCACATGAAAGACCCGCGCGCCCGCGCGGTGATCGAGGCGGCGGCCGACCGTGCCGGCTGGAAGTCGCGCAAGGCCTCCGATGGCACGACCGGCATGGGTATCGCGTTCGCCCAGTACAAGAACAAGCAGTCCTACTGCGCGGTGGTGGCCGAGGTGTCGCTCGAGGAAGATCTGCGCGTCACCCGTTGCGTGGCGGCGGTCGAGGCGGGGCTTGCGATCAATCCGGACGGCATCATCAACCAGACCGAAGGCGGCGTGATCCAGGCGGTGTCGTGGACGTTGAAGGAGGCGGTGCCGTTCGACCCGTCCGGCGTACGCTGCATGACCTGGGACGACTATCCGATCCTGCGTTTCGACGAGGTGCCGGAGGTCGACGTGGTGCTGATCGACCGGCCGGACCAGAAGTCGCTCGGCGCCGGCGAGGCGGCGCAGGGTCCGACCGGGGCGGCGATCGCCAATGCGCTGGCGCATGCGATCGGCGTGCGCGTGCGCGACCTGCCGCTGACGAAGGACCAGATCGCGAAAGCGCTGGTCTGATGCCGGCGCGGCTGCCGGTGCCCGGGCGCGCGCCCCTGCGCAGGGGCGCGCGATGATCGGGCGCATCCTCGGCCGGCTGCTGAACCTGCCGGCCCTGCTGCGCTACATGCGCGAGCACCGGGCCGACCGGTCGGTCTGGGATCCGGCCGAAGACCTCGAGCTTCAGCTGTACGGCGCGATCTTCGGCAACAACTTCCTGCACTACGGATACTTCCGCGAGATCCCGGCCTCGGCCGACGAGATCAGCCTCGCCGACGTCAGCCGCGCGATGGACGACTATGCATCGCTGCTGGTCGACCGGGTGGAGCCGGGCGAGCGCGTGCTCGATGTCGGCTGCGGCATGGGAGGCCTGCTGAACCGGCTCGACCGCGCCGGCGCGAAGCCCACTGGCGTCACGCCGAACCGTGCGCATGCGCAGCACATCCGGGCCGGCTGGCCGCACATTCCGCTGATCGAAAGCCCGTTCGAGCAGGTCGACGCCGCGGCGATCGGGCCGAAGTTCGACGCGGTGATCAACGCCGAGTCTTTCCAGTACATCGACCTCGACCAGGGCCTGGCCAAGGTGAAGGCGCTGCTGGCACCCGGCGGGCGCTGGATCATCATCGACTACTACCGTCTGCAGCCGGGCACGAAGAACCGCTCGGGCCATGTGCTTTCCGACTTCGAAGCCGCGCTCGAGCGCCATGGCCTCGAGATCACAGAGCGGGTGGATGTCACCGAGAACTGCGTGCCGAGCCTCGCCTACGGCAGGCTGCTGGCCACCCGCTTCGCGCTGCCGATGGCACGCTTCGGCGCCGACAAGCTGTTCCTGAAGCAGCGGCTGCTCGGCTACCTGTTTCGCGACACGCTGAAGGCGAAGCTCGACGGCGTGCGGCTCGACACGCTCGACCCGGACGTGTTCCGGCGCGAGAAGCGCTACCTGCTGTTCACGATCCGCCGCCGCGAAGGCTGACGCCCGACGCTGCTTCCGGGGCGGGGTCTGCTCGGCCGCGCGCGTGGCGTGAACGATGGTGCCGGCATGCCGGCACCGGCTACCATCCGGCTTTCGTCCGTGAAGGAGAGTGCCGGTGCCAGCGTCGCTACCGCAGTTCGCGCCCGGGGGCTATCGATTCGTCCCCGGCCCGTTCCAGTATTCGGCCGGCGTCGCCGCCGAGCCCGGCTTCGAGATCGTGCGCGCCCGTTTCCTGCGCCCGGTAGCGCTGGTCGAGGGCTTCGCAGCGATCGAGCGCCACCTCGCCTCGGTCGGCCGCACGCCGCTGGCGTTCTGCCAGTGCGAGCTGCGCTCTCCCGCCCCGTTCACCGAGGAGGGCTTCGTCTCGTTCAACCGCGCGTATGTCGGCACCCTCGAACGCTGGGGGCTGATCCGCGACGGTGTGAATCCGGTCGCTCGAAGCAATGTCTGCCCCGAACTCGACAAGCCGCCGGTACCCAGCCTGTTCGCGTTCTCGTACACCGTGCCGTCGGCCGATGCGCCGCCCACCTTCGTCGTCGCGGGTAGCGCCGAGGCCCCGGAAGGCAAGGGCCACTACGAGAGCCATATCGTCCGCCGCGGCGAGACGTCGCCCGATGCCATCGTCGAGAAGGCGCGCTGGGTCCTGGGCGAGATGGAGCGGCGGATGGCTTCGCTCGGCTTCGCCTGGCCCGACATCACCGCCGCGCAGCTCTACACGATCCACGATCCGCATCCGTTCCTCGCGGCTGAGCTCGCGGGCCGCGGTGCGATGCGCGCCGGCCTGACCTGGCACTGGGTGCGTCCGCCGGTGCTCGATCTCGAGTACGAGATGGACGTACGCGGCGTGCGCCGCGAGCTCGTGCTCGACGCAGGCTGAGCGCAGGCAGCGCCAGCCCAGGCGGCTACCCGGGGCTCAGCCGCGAGCGCGCCGGGTGCCGGCGGGGGCAGCCCCGGGATCGCGGTCCTGCTCATGCTCGGCGGCGAGCAGCGACAGCAGCCGCGCCAGCGTGTTGCGGTCGGCTTCGCCGAGTACGTCGAGCAGCCGTGCCTGTTCGGCGAAGTGGCGTTCGATCACCCGGTTGGCCAGCTTCAGTCCCCTCGGGGTCAGTCGCACCGCGCTCGACCGCGCATCGAGCGGATCGGGCTCGCGCATCACCCAGCCCATCGCCTCGGCGCGCGCGATGCGGTTGGTGATCGCGCCCGACGTGAGCAGTGCCTGGCGGTAGAGGGCCGTCGGCGTCAGCCGATAGGGCGGGCCCTGCCGCAGCAGCGCACCGAGCACGGCGAAGGTCTCCCAGGTCAGGTCGAACTCGGCGAGCCAGCCATCGGCGCGCCGCTGGAAGATCCGCGCCAGGCGCGTGATGCGCCCGATCACCTCGGTCGGTGCCGGGTCGAGGTCGAGGCGGCTCGCGCGCCACTGCGCGACGAACTGCCCCACCGCATCATCCGCCTGATGTCTTGACATTGAGATAACTCGGGAATAGCGTCCGGCCTTCGACCGCGCGATTGTACGCGGCGGCGGACACTGCCCGGGAAGCCCTACGATGAAGACGCAGCGCATCAGCTATGTACCGTTCGAACAGATCCACGACCCGCGCATGCGCGCCGAGCTCGAGCGGTGCGCGCGCGACGGCACGCCGCGTCCCGAGAGCTCCGCGGTGCGTGCCCACGTGCCGGAATGCTTCTGGTTCTTCGCCGACTCGTGGGAGAAGATTTTCCGCAACGGCGTCGTCGAGCATGCGATCAAGGAACTCTGCCGGGTGTACGTATCGCGTTCGGTGATCTGCGAATTCTGCGGCAACCAGCGCTCGATCAAGGGTGCATCCGAAGGACTGACCGAGGCGAAGTACGACGACCTGATCAACTTCGAGAAGTCGACGAAGTACGACGAGCGGCAGAAGGCGGCCCTTGCCTATGCCGAGGCGATCGTCTGGCGGCTCGACACCGACGACGCGTTCTGGAAGCGCATGCATGCGAGCTTCAACGAAGCGGAACTGGTCGAACTCGGCTGTGCGATCGGACTGACCTACGGCCAGCAGAGCTGGCTGCGCCTGCTCAACATCGAGCACCATCAGTATCTCGCCGGCACCGACGGTTCGATGGCGCCCGGCTTCGAGACCGCCGATGCCCTCGCGCAATCGAAGGCTTCGCCCGAGTACTGGGCGGCACGCAAGGCCGGGCAGGCCGGAGCCGGAAAGCTGGTGTGAACCCGTCCGTACGCATGCCTGACTTCGGCGGCGGGACGCCGTAAGATCGGAGCGTGGGGGCGCGTGGCCGTCGGTGGCCGTGCCGCGAACGCCCCGCGGACGAGACGACGGAGCGAGCAAGCGTGAAGATCCTGGTGTTGGGTGCCGGTGCGATCGGCGGCTATTACGGCGGACGGCTGGTCGAGGCCGGCGCAGATGTCACCTTCCTCGTTCGAGACCGCCGGCTGGCGCAACTCGCGCGCGACGGCCTGGTGATCGAAAGCCCTGTCTGCGGCGATGCGCGGCTGAAGGTCGATGCGATCACCGCAGCCGACCCTACGAAGGCCTTCGACCTCGTGCTGCTCACCAGCAAGGCTTACGACCTCGATGCGGCCATCGAGGCGGTACGCCCGGCGATCGGGCCGGGCACCGCGATACTGCCGCTGCTCAACGGCTATGCGCATGTCGACCGACTGGTGGCCGTGTTCGGCGCGCAGCGGGTGATCGGCGGGCTGGCGAAGATCCAGGCCACGCTGAGCCCGGAGGGCGTGGTGAAGCACCTGAACGACTGGCGCTACATCACGTTCGGCGAACTGGACGGGCACGCGTCCGAACGTGTCGCGCAACTGAAGGCGCTGTTCGACCGCACCTCGGTCATCGCCACGGTCTCTTCGGCCATCCGACACGATCTCTGGATCAAGCTGGTCCACCTGTCCACCGTGGCCGGCATGACCTGCCTGATGCGCGGCAGCGTCGGCGAGATCGCCCGCACGCCCGATGGCACGCGACTGCTCAATGCGTTCTTCGACCTGAACATAGAGATCGCGACGCGGGCCGGCTGCGCGCCGAAGCAGGGCTTCATCGACGAGTTCCGGGCGCTGTTCGGCAACCGCGATGCAGCCTACAGCGCATCGATGGCGCGCGACATCGAGCGGGGCGGGCCGATCGAGGCCGAGCACATCCTCGGCTTCATGCTCGAGCGCTGCCGGGCATTCGGACTGGACGACACGCTGCACACCGTCGCCTATACGCACTGCATGACGTATCAGGCGCGGCGCGCGGCAGGCCGCCTGCCGTGAGGCGTGCCGCACGCAGGACACGCGCCTGCAGGCCACGCCGCGGCCAGCGGCGATGACCCCGTACGATCCGATCTTCGCCGACGGCCCTGGCACTGGCCTGGCGCATCCCGCTTCGTACTGGCTCGACACTGCCGGTCCACTGCCGGCCGACGATGGCCCGGCACCCGCGGCGCTGGATACCGAGGTCGCGGTGATCGGCGGCGGCTACACCGGGCTGTCGACCGCACTGCACCTCGCGCGGCGCGGTCATCGCGTCACCGTGCTGGAGGCGAACCGTCCGGGCTGGGGCTGCAGCGGGCGCAACGGCGGCTTCGCGCGCATGGCGTTCGGACGCCTGTCGTTCAGCGACATGGTGTCGCGCTTCGGCCTGCCCGGGGCAAAGGTGCTGTTCGGGCACACGAAGGCCTCGCTCGACAACGTCCGCCAGATGATCCGCGAGGGTGGCATCGATTGCGATGCGTCCGAGGCTGGCTACCTGAAGGTCGCGCCGAAACCGGGGCGCGCCGCGGCGCTGGCGGCTGAAGCACGGCTGATGCAGCGCGAACTCGACTACCCGGCCGAGTTCATCGATGCCCGGACCCTGCAGCGCGACCATCTCGGCGGTGCCCAGTCGTTCGGTGCGCTGCGCATACCGGATGCGCTGGCGCTGCATCCGCTCAAGCTCGCCGCCGGCGTGCTGCGCATGGCACGTGCCGCCGGCGCGGTGGTGCACGCTTCGAGTCCGGTCACCGGCTGGCGCAAGGACGGCGCGACCCATGTGCTGTCGACGCCCCAGGGAACGGTACGTGCCGCGCAGGTCGTGATCGGCACCAACGGCTACACGCCGCCCGGCCTGCACCGCGACCTGAACGCCGCGATGATGCCCATCCTCTCGCACATCATCGTGACCCGCCCGATGACCGATGCCGAGGTGGCGAGTACCAACTTCATCACCGGCCATGTGCTGACCGACGCACGCAAGCTGATGTTCTACTGGCGGCGGTTGCCCGACCGGCGCATCCTGTTCGGTGGCCGCGGGCTGATCGCCGACACCCCGGGCCGCACGGCGAGCCATCGCGATTACCTGTACCGCGAACTGATCGCCAAGTATCCGTCGCTCGACGGCATCGGCATCGAACACGACTGGCATGGATGGGTCGCGTTCACGCGCGACTTCCTGCCGCGCATCCGCTGCGCGGCAGACGACTCGACCGTTCACTATGCGGTCGGCTACCAGGGCAGTGGCGTGTCGCTGTCTCTGTATGCAGGCAGGCTGATCGCGGCACGGATTGCCGGCGATGCGGCCGAGCCGGTGATCGAGGCCGCCGGGCATCCGGTGCGGCCCTTCCCGCTGCATCGCCTGATGCGGATCCCCCAGCGCGCGCTGTTCTACTGGTACCGGTTCCTCGACAGCAGGCCCTGAGAGCTTCGGGCCTTCAGGGGATTGGCCAGCCGATCCATTCGCAGACGCCGCGGCCCATGATCCATTCCTTGTCCGATGCCGACAGCCATGGGATCTCGTCGATGAACATCGTCACATGCTGCCGGTAGGGGATCGGCGAACGGGACAGGTCGGTGCCCCAGAACAGCCGCTTCGGCCCGAATGCATCGTAGGCGCGGCGCAGGTGGCCGTGCAGCGAGCGGTAGGGGTAGCTGTCGTTCGTGTAGCAGGGCAGCGCGCTGGCCTTCGCGGCGACATTCGGGCGCTTCGCGATCGCCAGCAGCTTGTCGAAGTCGGCGAAAGCCTCGGCGTCGCGCTGCTTGCTGTTCAGGCCGAAATGGTCCATCACCAGCCGCAGGTCCGGATAGCGCGCCGCGACCTTGTCGATCTCCGGTACCAGCCGGTGCGGTACCAGCACGTAGATCGGCACGCCGGCTTTCTCTGCCTCGCCCCACACCCAGTCCATGTGACCTTCGGTGAGCAGGGCCTCGAGCATCGGCAGGTGGAAGGTGAAACGCAGGCCGAGCATGCCAGGCTGGCTGCGCCATGCCGCGAGCGTGCCGCGCGCGGCCGGGTCTTGCGGGTCGATGCGGCCCATCGTCGCGAACCGGGTGGGGTGCGCGAGGTGGGCGGCGATCGCCAGGTCGTTGCGGTCGCCCTCCCAGGAGGGGGGGACGATCACCACGCGATCGACGCCCGCTTCATCCATCTCGCGCAGCAGGTCGGTGTGGTCCAGCGGGATCGGCCGCTGCGCCTCGGCGCGCTTCGGCCAGGGGCGGTCCGGCGTGTCGGCGCCCCAGATGTGTACCTGCGAATCGACGATCAGCATCGCCACTCTCCTCGTTGCCCGTTCCGGGCTGTCGTTGTGTACGGCGTGTACGGCGCGGCCGGCAGCCGCGCCTGTGTCATCCGGTGCGCTTCATCCAGCGCACCGGCAGGGCTACCGCATCGGCACCGCCCATGCCTTCCTTCGAGGCTTCGTCGAACACGTCGAGGGCGCGCTGGGTCACCGGCAGGGTCGCCCCGAGCGATGCGGCTTCGTCGATCATCGTCTGCAGGTCCTTGCGGATCAGGTCGACATCGAAGGTGACCGGCCCGGTGTCGCCGCCGGCCATCGCGCGTGCGACGGTGGGACCGCGTACCTTGAGCACGTTCGGGCCGCCGGAGGTATCGGCCAGGATGTCCATGATCCTTGCCGGCTCCAGGCCCAGCGGCTTGATCAGCGTCAGCGCCTCGCCGAGTGCCTGCCAGTAGACCAGCAGCGGCAGGTTGATCGCCAGCTTCATGCTCGCCCCGGCGCCGGCCGGGCCGATGTGCTCCACCCGCCGGCAGAGCTGGTCGAGCAGCGGCTTCGCACGCGCGAAATCTTCCGCGCTGCCGCCGGCGAAGCCGAGCAGCTTGCCGTCGCGCGCAGGTCCGGTAGTACCGCCGACCGGGCATTCGATCACTGCCGCGCCCGTCGCCTTCAGTCGTTCGGCGAGGCTGCGCTGGGTCTCCGGGCGCAGCGTACTCATCTCGATCACCAGCTTTCCGGCCAGGCTGCCGGTGGCCGCGCCCGCCGCGCCGAAGTAGGTGGCCTCGACGGCCTTCGCGTCGGCCACGATGCTGAGGATGGCCTCGCTCGCCTCGGCCAGCGCGCGCGGGCTCGTGCACACCTGCGCGCCCGCGGCTACCAGGGCCTGCGCCTTCTCCGGCGAGCGGTTCCACACGAACACTTCATGGCCGAGGCCGAGCAGGCGTGTCGCCATTGCCGCGCCCATGCGGCCGATACCCAGGATTCCGATCTTCAAGGATGCTGCCTCCACGGTTGAAAGAACACGAACTTGACACCGCTTGCGCCCGCCGTCAATTTAGGTGCGTGCGGACATGTGCACGGGCATGCAGGCATCGACGAACGGCAGGCAGCGCGGCGAACCGACGCGGCCGGGGGGAGGATCCGATGGCAACGAATGAAGGCGCGGCACCCGCGCAGGCGACAGGGCCTGCCGTCCTCGCAGAGGAGGGCGGTACCGTGCGCGATGGCATGCATTGCGCGTTCGATGTCCCGATCCCGATGGACGACGGCGTCGTGCTGCGTGCGGACGTGTATCGTCCCCTGGCGGGCGGACCGTGGCCTGTGCTGCTGACCTACGGCCCGTATGCGAAGGGGCTGGCCTTCCAGGAAGGCTATCCGAGCGCCTGGCAGCGCATGGTCGCCGAGCATCCGGATGTCGCCCACGGGTCGAGCAACCGCTACCAGAACTGGGAAGTGGTCGACCCCGAGAAATGGGTGCCGGAGGGCTACGTCTGCGTGCGGGTGGATTCCCGCGGGGCCGGCCGCTCGCCGGGGTTCATCGACCCGTTCTCCCCGCGCGAGACGCGCGACTTCCACGACTGCATCGAATGGGCCGGGGTGCAGCCGTGGTCGAACGGCAAGGTCGGGCTGAACGGCGTGTCGTACTTCGGCATCAATCAGTGGCACGTGGCGTCGCTGCAGCCGCCGCACCTGGCTGCGATGTGCATCTGGGAGGGCGCTGCCGACTGGTACCGCGACATGACACACCACGGCGGCATCCTGTCGACCTTCTGGGCCAACTGGTACGACATGCAGGTGAAGACCGTGCAGTACGGGCTTGGCGAGCGCGGCGCGCGCAGCCGGGTGACCGGCGCGCTGGTGTGCGGCGACGAGACCCTGTCCGACGAACAGCTCGCGGCGAACCGCTGCAACTTCGGCGACGAGATCCTCGCGCATCCGTTCGACGATGACTGGCACCGCGCGCGTTCGCCCCGGTGGGACCGGGTGATGGTGCCCTTCCTGTCTGCCGCCAACTGGGGCGGACAGGGGCTGCATCCGCGCGGCAACTTCGAAGGCTTCCTGCGCGCGGCATCCCCGCACAAGTGGCTCGAGGCACACGGCCTGGAGCACTGGACCCATTTCTACACCGACTACGGCCGACGCCTGCAGCTGCGCTTCTTCGACCACTTCCTGAAGGGCATCGACAACGGGCAGGACCGTATGCCGCCGGTGCTGCTGCAGGTGCGCCATGTCGATCGCTTCGTCGAACGCGCGGAGCAGGAATGGCCGATCGCGCGCACGCGCTGGACGAAGCTGCACCTCGATCCGTCGGCAGGCACGCTCGAGGCGCAGCCGCCGACGCGCGCGTGCACCGGCACGTTCGAGGCTATGGGCGATGGCATCACCTTCCTGGCCGCGCCGTGCGCGCGCGACACCGAGGTCACCGGTCCGCTCGCGCTGCGCCTCTGGGTGTCGTCGACGACGACCGATGCCGACCTGTTCGCGGTGTTCCGGGTGTTCACGCCCGACCTGCGCGAGGTCGTGTTCATGGGCGCGATCGATCCGCATACCCCGATCGCGCAGGGCTGGCTGCGGGCGTCGCACCGTCGGCTCGATCCGGCGCTGTCCACCGAGTGGCGGCCCTACCACCTGCACGATCGGGCTGAGCCACTGGCGCCTGGGGAGCCAGTCGCGCTCGACATCGAGCTGTGGCCGACCTCGATCGTGGTGCCGGCCGGCCACCGCCTGGCGTTGACCGTGCGCGGCCGCGACTACGAATGGCAGGCATCGACCGGAGCGCGGCTGTCGAATTTCAAGAACGAACTGAAGGGCTGCGGCCCGTTCCTGCACGACGATCCGCGCGATCGGCCACGGGCGGTGTTCGCCGGGCGCACTACCCTGCACGCCGGGCCCGGCCGCGAAGCGTGGCTGCTGCTGCCGGTGATCGAATGAAGCCGATGATCCCGATCAACCTGCACCGAGGAGAAGGACGATGACCCTGGACCTTTACGGATTCTGGCGCTCGCTCGCCACCTTGCGCGTACGTATCGCGCTCAACCTGAAAGGGCTGGACTACCGCGAGCATCCGATCGACCTGTTCTCGGGCGAACAGTACGCGGCGTCGTTTCGCGCGATCAACCCGATGGCCGCGGTGCCGGTCCTGGTCGAGGATGGCCAGCCACCGCTCACGCAGTCGATGGCCATCCTCGAATACCTGGAAGAGGCTTACCCGCAGCCGCCGCTGCTGCCGGCCGCGCCGCGCGCCCGCGCCCATGTACGTGCGCTGGCGATGACCTTCGTGTCCGATGCACACCCACTGGTGGTACCACGGGTGCGCAGCTACCTGTCGGACGTGCTCGGGCTGGAAGAGCCCGTGCGCATGGCGTGGATCGAGCACTGGAGCCTTACCGCGCTGCGGGCGGTCGAGCAGCAGCTCGCCGGCGCGACCGGTTCTTTCTGCGCTGGAGCATCGCCGACGATCGCGGACATCTGCCTGGTCGCCCACGTGGTCGGCGCGCGGCTGTCCAGGTTCGATCTCTCGGCGTTCCAGACCTGCAACCGGATAGCCGACCATTGCCTGCAGCTGGACGCCTTCGCCCGGGCGCATCCGCTCAGGCAGCAGGGCGCGCCCGTGTCGAGCTGACGGGCCGTATGGCCGGGTGACGGAGTTCGCCGGGGCGAGTCCGCCCGCGAGACCGCCGGCGCGGCCCCGCAGGCGGCGTTCCGGGGCTCAGCTGCCCGACGGCACCTTGCCCTCGACGCCGGCGACGAAGAAGTCGACCTTGTCCTTCCACGCGCGGTCGGCTTTCTGGTCTTTCGGCAGGCGCTCCTTGCCGGCGTTGTCGACGATCGGTCCGGTGAACACTTCGAAGCTGTCGTCTTTCAGCCCGGCCTTGACCTTCGCGATCTGCGCCTTCGTCTCTTCCGGGACGACGTCGGCGATCTTCACCAGGTCGTTCAGGTCTTCCTTCACGCCCCAGATCGTGCGGCCGGTCTGCCAGGACCCCTTCAGCACGTCGTCGATCGCCTTGATGTAGTAGGGCCCCCAGTTGATGATCGCCGAGGCCAGGTGGGCTTTCGGGCCGAAGGCGCTCATGTCGCTGTCCCAGCCGAATGCGTACTTGCCGTTCTTCTCGGCCGTCTGCAGCACGGCGGTGGAGTCGGTGTTCTGCAGCAGCACGTCGGCGCCCTGGTTGATCAGCGTCTGCGCCGCCTCGCTCTCGCGAGCCGGGTCGAACCAGGTGTTCACCCAGACCACGCGGGTGCGCACCTTCGGGTTCACGCTGCGTGCACCCAGCGTGTAGGCGTTGATGTTGCGCAGCACCTCCGGGATCGGGAACGAACCGACGAAGCCCAGCGTGCCGGTCTTCGTCATGCGGCCCGCGATGACGCCGGCGAGGTAGGCATCCTGGTAGAGGCTGGCATCGTAGATGCGCATGTTCGGCGCGCTCTTGTAGCCGGTCGCGTGCTCGAACTTCACGTCGGGGAATTCACCGGCCACCTTCAGCATCGGCTCCATGTAGCCGAACGAGGTCGCGAATATGATCTTGTTGCCCTGCTGGGCCAGGTCGCGGATCACCCGCTCGGCATCCGCGCCTTCGGGCACCTTCTCGACGAAGCTGGTGCTGACCGCGCTGCCGAACTTCGCCTCGACCGCCTTGCGGCCGAGGTCGTGCGCAAACGACCAGCCGGCGTCTCCGACCGGACCGACGTAGATCCACGCTGCCTTCAGCGGATCAGCCTTCTTCGGCTCGGCCTTCGCCTCGGCCTTCGGCGCGGCCGGCTCCTGCTTGCCACAGGCCGAGAGCACGCCTGCGGCAGCGAGTGCGGACAGGCTGCCAGCCACGCTGATGAGATGGCGTCTGGAACGATCGGTCATGGAACGGGTCTCCTGGGTTGAAATCGGGTTGGCGAAAGGTACGGGCTACGACCGGTCCACGCAAGGATCGGCCCGGATGTTGATCGTACAGGGTCAGTCGGCGTGGAAAGGCCGACCCAGTGAGGCCGGCATGTTGGCGCGTATCCACGCCGGATTACGGCTGATCAGCGCCAGCACGACGATCGTCGCGACGTAGGGCAGCATGGCCAGCAGCTGGCTGGCGATCGCCACGCCCTGCGCCTGCAGGTGGAACTGCAGCAGCGTGACGCCACCGAACAGCCAGGCGCCGAGCAGCACCCGGCCGGGACGCCAGGTGGCGAAGGTGGTGAGCGCCAGGGCGATCCAGCCGCGTCCGGCCACCAGTCCTTCGACCCACATCGGCGCGTAGACCACCGACAGGCAGGCACCGGCCACGCCGCACAATGCACCGCCCGTGACCACCGCCGCGAAGCGGATGAGGCGCACCGGATAGCCGAGCGCATGCGCCGACTCCGGAGACTCGCCGATCGCGCGCAGTACCAGCCCGGCACGCGTGCGGTAGAGCAGCCATGCGACGGCCACGGTCAGCGCGAGTGACAGCCAGACAATCGGATGCTGACCGAACAGCAGCGGGCCGATCAGCGGCAGTTCAGCCAGCCAGTGTCCGATCGACCCGGCCAGCGGTGCCACCGGGTCGCCCAGCTTCCTGCCGACATAGCCGATGCCGACGAAGGCGGAGAAGCCGCCTCCGAACAGCGACAGCGCCAGCCCTGCCGCATACTGGTTCGCGTTGAGCCCGATCACCAGCAATCCGAAGACAGCCGCCGCGGTGGCCCCGGCGAGCGCGCCGGCACCGAGCGCGAGCACTTCGCTGCCGGTGCCGAAAGCGGTGGCGAAGCCCGCGACTGCGGCAATCAGCATCATCCCCTCGGCCCCGAGGTTGACCACCCCGGCCTTCTCGTTGATCAGCAGCCCCAGCCCTGCGAGCACCAGTGGCGTGCCCGAGGCGATGGCAGCGGCAAGCAGCAGCACGGTCTCGTTCACGATGACACCGGCCTGGCGCGCTGCCAGCGCACGCGGGAATGGATCAGGGTGTCGCAGGCGAGCAGCATGAACAGCATCGAACCCTGGAACACGCCGGTGAGCGCGCCGGGCAGGCCGAGGCGCGACTGCGCATACTCGCCACCGATGAGCATCATCGACAGCAGGATGGCGGCCAGCAGGATACCCACCGGATGCAGCCGGCCGACGAAGACGACGATGATCGCGGTGAATCCGTAGCCGGTGGAAACGTGCGGCGTCAGCTGGCGCAGCGGTCCCGCCACTTCCATCGCACCGGCCAGCCCTGCCATGCCACCGGAGACGAGCAGCGCAGTCCAGAGCGCGCGTCGGGCGGAGAAACCTGCGTAGCGCGCCGCCGCTGGCGCCTGTCCGGACACGTCGAGCTGGAAACCGCGCCAGGAGCGGAACAGCACGAACCAGAACAGTGGTACCGCGAGCAGCGCCAGCACGAAGCCCCAGTGCAGCCGCGTGCCGGCCATCAGCGGCGGCAGCCAGGTCGACGCAGCGAAGGTCGACGTCTGCGGGAAGTTGAAGCCCGCAGGATCTTTCCACGGCCCGAATACCAGGTAACCGAGCAGCTGCTGCGCCACGTAGACCAGCATCAGGCTGACCAGGATCTCGTTGGCGTTGCAGCGGTCGCGCAGCAGCGCGGTGATCGCGGCCCAGGCGGCCCCGCCGGCCACGCCGGCGAGCAGCACCAGCGGCAGTTGCAGCGGGCGCCCCGCGAGTGTCGCGAAGACGCCGTCGCCAGCCGCGAGGCTGCCCAGCGCACCGTGCGGCCCGCCGATCCAGAGCGCCATGCCGCCTGCAGCGATCGCACCCAGCAGGAACTGTCCTTCTGCGCCCACGTTCCAGATGTTGCTGCGGTAGCACAGCGACAGCCCGAGCGCGCAAAGCGCCAGTGGCGTGGCCTTGAGCAGTACTTCGCTCGCCGGCCGCCAGCCGGACAGCGGCTCGATGAAGAAAACCGACAGCCCGCGCCACGGGTCCTTGCCGAGTGCGACGAACAGCACGGCAGCAAGCAGCGCGGTCAGCAGCAGCGCGATCAGCGGCGAGGCGATCGACATCGCCGCGCTGGGCCGGCCGCGCGGTTCGAACCTGGGCAGGAAGGTCGCGCGTATCATCGGGCAGCCGGCACTGCGGCTGCGGCAGCATCGGCCATCACCGCCTGTGGCCAGAGCCCGGACATCCATTCGCCGATCCGTGCGGGCGAGGCATCGGCGATCGGCAGCGACGGCGACAGGCGGCCGCGTGCGATCACCTGCAGGCGGTCGCACAGTGCGAACAGTTCGTCGAGGTCTTCGCTCACTACCAGCAGCGCACCGCCGCGCTCGCGCAGCGCGAGCAGTTCGGCGCGGATCAGTGCGGCGGCGCCGACGTCGACGCCCCAGGTCGGTTGTGCGACGACCAGTACCCGGGGGGCGGCATCGATCTCGCGCCCGACGATGAACTTCTGCAGGTTGCCGCCGGACAGCGAGCGCGCGGCGCTGGCCGGGCCCTCGGCACGGACGCCGAAGCGCTCGATCAGGCGCCGCGCCAGCGCTCGCATGGCGTCCGGCTTCAGGCAGCCGCCGCGGCCGACACCCTCGTCGCGGGTGAGCAGAGTGTTGCGGTCGAGCCCGAGTGCCGGTACCGCACCGCGCCCGAGCCGCTCCTCCGGCACGAAGTGCAGGCCGAGCCTGCGCCGCTCGCGCGGCCCGAGCCCGCCGACCGGATGCTCGAACAGCCGGATCGCGGCGCGATCGCCGGTGCGATCGACTGTACGTTCGCCCGACAGCGCCGCGAGCAGCGCCTGCTGGCCGTTGCCCGAGACGCCGGCGATGCCGAGGATCTCGCCGGTCCGCACCTGCAGCGATACCTGCTCCAGGGGCGTGCCATGCACCGTCTCGCCCTGCATCGACAACGCATGCACCGACAGGGCAACCGGGCCCGGGGCGACGTTCCTGCGGGTCAGTGGTGGGGGCTCGGTCCCGATCATCAGCCGCGACAGGCTGGCCGGGGTCTCCTGCGCGGGCACGACCTCGCCAGTCACCCGCCCGGCGCGCAGCACCGTGCAGCGGTCGCACAGCGCGCGGATCTCGTCGAGCTTGTGGCTCACGTAGAGGATCGAGCAGCCTTCGGCCGCCAGGCGCCGCAGGGTCGCGAACAGGCCGTCGATCGCCTGCGGGGCCAGCACCGAGGTCGGCTCGTCGAGGATCAGCAGCCTGGGCGCGCCGAGCAGCGCACGGATGATCTCCACGCGCTGGCGCTCGCCCACCGACAGGGCATGCACCGGGCTGCCCGGATCGACCGCGAGGTCGTAGCTGGTACCCATCGCCTCGATGCGGCGTGCGACCGAGGCCAGTGTTTCCCCGCGCGGCAGGCCGAGCCAGACGTTCTCGGCGACCGTCAGCGTCTCGAACAGGCTGAAGTGCTGGTAGACCATGCTGATGCCCAGCGCCTGCGCCATCGCGGGGCTGGCGAGTTGCACCGGTTCACCGTTCCAGCGTACGGTGCCCGCGTCGGGTCGCACCGAGCCGTGGATGATCTTCATCAGCGTGCTCTTGCCCGCGCCGTTCTCGCCGAGCACCGCATGGATTTCGCCCGCGGCGACGTGCAGGTCGATGCCGTCGTTCGCCTTCACCCCGGGGTAGTGGCGGGTGATGCCCTCGAGCTGCAGTCGGGGCGGCGGGCTTCCGGGGCGCGCGGCGGTAGGCTCGGACAAGGGCAGTGGTCGCCGGTCAGGCAAGGCTCGGGAGGTCTCGCTCCAGCGTAGACGCGTTTGCCGTGTTGCGCAACGTCTGTGGCTGGTCTCTGGCCGAACGGCCTGACCGGCCGTCAGTTCAGCCGGCGCGCGCCCTCGACCGTGCCGTACCAGTCGAACGGCTTGCCCGACACGTTGGTCATCACCGCCTTCACGTTGAAATGGGCGTCGAACGATTCGGTGCCGAACTCCGAACCGATGCCGGAATCCTTCACCCCGCCCCAGGGCGAGGCGGGATCGAGCCGGTGGTGGTCGTTGATCCAGAAGATGCCGCAGTCGACGCGGCGTGCGATCCGGTGCGCCCGCGCGACATCGGCGGTGCGCACGCCGGCGGCGAGTCCGTACGGCGAGTCGTTGGCGATGCGCACCGCTTCGTCCTCGGTGTCGAACGGGATCACCACGGTCACCGGCCCGAACACTTCCTCGCGCGCGATGGTCATCGATGGCGTGACGCCGGCGAACACGGTCGGCTCGAGGAAGTACCCGCCGGCCAGCGCGCCTTCGAGGTGGGCCGGCCGGCCGCCGCCGGTCACCGCATGCGCGCCCTCGTGCCGGGCGATGTCGACCAGGCGCAGCACGCGCTCGCGCTGGCGCGCCGAGATCACCGGACCCATCTGCGTGCCAGGCAGCGCCGGGTCGCCGACCCGGATCGCCGCAGCCTTGCGCGCGAGTCGCTCGACGAACTCGTCGTGGATGCTGCGCTGGACGATATGTCGTGCCGCGCAGACGCAGGTCTGGCCGGCGGCGATGAAGGCGCCGAACGCCGCGTAGTTCACCGCCTGTTCGAGGTCGTAGTCGTCGAAAACGATGACCGGCGTCTTGCCACCCAGTTCCATCGTCTGGTGCGCGAAGTGGCGCGCGGCCAGCGCGCCCGAGATCCGTCCGGCCTCGGTGCCGCCGGTCAGCACGAACTTGTCGATGCCGGGGTGTTCGGCAAGCGCCTTGCCGGTCGTCGCACCCAGGCCGGTCACGACGTTGAACACGCCAGCCGGCAGCCCGGCCTCGACGAAGATCTGCGCCAGCCGCAAGGTCGTCAGCGGCGTGTACTCGGAGCACTTGACCACGGTGGTGCATCCGGAGGCGAACACCGGGGCCAGGCTCTTCGCCATGATCATCAGCGGATGGTTGAACGGCGTGCAGTTGCCGACCACGCCGATCGGCGAGCGCTGGGTGTAGCAGAGATAGTCCCCCTCGACCGGGATCACCGCATCGCGACGCGCCAGCGCGAGCCCGGCGTTGTAGCGGAAAAAGTCCGGCAGGCGGCCGAGTTGTGCCCGCGTCTCGGTGATCGGCCGGCCGTTGTTGCGGGTCTCGAGCTGGTACAGCTCTTCCAGGTGGGCTTCCAGCGCATCGGCCAGCGTGTTGACGAGCCGTGCCCGGGCACGCACCGTCATCGTCGCCCAGGGGCCGCTGGCGAAGGCCCGGCGCGCGGACTGCACCGCGGCATCGACATCCGCGTCGGTGGCGTGGCCGATGCGCGCGATCACCTCGCCGCGCGAGGGGTCGAAGACATCGATCAGGTCCGCCGACGAGGCCGGACGCTCGGCGCCGTCGATGAACAGGCCACGGGTGGGGACGGCGTGGGTGGCGGTGGCAGACGTCGGCATCGGGGGCTCGCAGGCGTGAGGAGGGCAGAACGATAACCCGGCGGCGGACTGTCCGGGGTCTTGTCCGTGGCGCGCGGACGCGCCACCATTCCCGCCCGGATCGGGTCGCCCGGCGCTGCCAGTCAACCGTCCCTCGCCTATCCGCCATCCCCCATCCGCCAGACAAAGGACCTGCCATGCCCGTCATCGAAGTGACTGGACACGCCGTCGAATACCACCAGTGGGGTGGCCCGTCGGGCAGCAGCCCGGAACTGGTCCTGATCCATTCGCTGCTGACCGATGCCAGCGTGTTCGAGGGCATTGCCCCGGTGCTCGCCAGGTCGCGCCGGGTGACCACGATAAACCTGCCCGGGTATGGTGCGAGCGCGGCTCGCCCGCTGGAGACCATCGCCGGCTACGCCGCGTTCCTGCGCGAGGCGATGGACGCACTGGCACTGCCGGTGACGGCCGACCTGTTCGCCAACGGCTTCGGTGCGTTCGTCGCGACAGTCTTTGCGCTGGACAACCCGGGCCGCATCCGCCGGCTGGTGGTCGCCGACGTGAATGCGGGCTTCCCCGCGGAAGGGCGTCTGCCGTTCGGAATGATGGCCGGCAAGGTCACCGAGGGTGGCATGGAGACCGTGCTCGATGCCGCGATCGGCCGCATGTTTCCCGAACCGTTCCAGCAGGCCAACCCGGCCGTGGTCGCAGACCGCAAGCAGCGCCTGGCCACTGCCGACCCGGCTGCTTTCGCACGGGCCTGCCGCGCGCTGGCAGCCCTCGACCTGGCGGACCGGCTGCCTGCGCTGACGGTCCCGACCTGCGTCCTGTGCGGCGAACTCGACCGCACGACGCCGCCGGAACTGGCCGAGCGGATGGCATCGCTGATTCCGGGTGCGGGTTATGCTTCCATTCCCGGCAGCGGCCACTGTCCGATGCTCGAACAACCCACGGCGCTCGTCGCGCTGATCGAAGGAGCGCTCGCATGAATGGATTCCTCCGCGTCACCGCCGTCCTCGCGCTGTTCTGTTGCACGGCGGCCGCGTTCGCACAGGCGCCGCAGAACATCCGCATCCGGGCGACCATCACCGCGATCGACGGCGATGTGCTGTCGCTGAAGTCGCGCGACGGTACCGCGCTGAAGGTGCGCATGACCGGGAAGACCACGGTGGCGACCGCGCGTGCACTGCAACTCGCCGACCTGCCGAAGAATGCATTCGTCGGCGTCACCGCGGTGAAAGGAACCGACGGCGTGCTGGTCGCGCGCGAGGTGCACACGATCCCGAAGACCGCGAACGAGGGTCATACCGACTGGGACCTCGAACCGGGTGCATCGATGACCAACGCGTATCTCGAAGCCAGCGTGCAGACCAGCAGCGGCAACGAGATCACGATGGTCTACAAGGGGGGCATGCAGCGTATCCGTGTGCCGGCCGGCACGCCGGTGGTGACGACCGATCCGGCCGACCGGTCGGCGCTCGCGCCCGGTGTCTACGTGTTCATGGCAGCCGAGATCGGGCCCGACAACACGATCACCGCGCTGCGCATCCAGGCCGAGAAGGCTGGCGTGAAGCCGCCGCAGTAACGCGACCACCTTCTGCCGGAGCGGTACGGCCACTGCCCCGGCCATGCATCACCCCATCAGGGATACGGGAACATCGGCTTGCCGGTGGTGAACAGGTGGTGCAGCGCCTCGAGGAACACGTCGATGCGCTCGTAGTTGCGCAGGTTGGCGTACTGCGGGAAGCGCAGTTCCTTCACGATCTGCTCCCGGGTCATGCCGGCGGCGATCGCCTTCTTCACATCGGCCTGCACGTCGGCCAGCAGCTTCACCTCGTCGAGCACGTCCTCGCGCGTGCTGACGTCGCCATGGCCCGGCAGGAACAGGTCGACCGGCAGGGCAGCGACCTTGTTGAGCAACGTGATCCAGCCGTCGATCGACGGGCTGAACGACATGTTCGACCAGTTCTTGCGTGCGAACGGGCCGCCGATGAACACCGCCTTGGCATGCGGGAAATAGATCATCGTGTCGCCCGGGTTCTGGCCGGGGCCCCAGTAGAAGATCTCGGCGACGCGCTGGCCCGAACCGATGCGCAGTGTGGTGTCGAACATCATGTCCGGCAGCACCGTCCTCACTTCCTTCGGGTCGAGGTTCTGCGACCGGAAGAACGCCTGGCGGCGGCTGAACTCGAGCCTCTCGTTCTTGATCATCCCGGCCACGGTGTCGCGGTGGGCGATGATGGTCGCGCCGATCTCGCGGAAGGGCGGGTTGCCGTAGTAGTGGTCGCCGTGCGCATGGGTGTTTACCAGCCAGCGGATCGGCTTGTCGGTGACCTTGCGGATCATCGCGATCAGTTCGCGACCGTGCTGTGGATGCTGGCGCGAATCGATCACCAGTACGCCCTCGTCGGTAACCAGGAAGGCGGCATTGGACGACAGGTCGTCGTACAGGAACCAGAGGTCTGGCGCGACCTGCTTGAGTTCCATCGGGATGCCCTTGCGCGCCTTGAAGTTGTCGAAGCGTGCGAGGTCGGCCGGGGATGCGGTGGTGGCTGCGGCGGCCGCCGTGGCGGGTGCCGACAGCGGAATGGAAGCCAGCAGCATCAGTGCGGCCAGCCATGGACGCGCGGTGGCGAGGCACGAACGGATACGGGTTGCCGATGGTTTCTGCATGGAACACCTCCTCGCTGGGCCGGGCGGATGCCGGGCCGGGTACGTTCCGCCATCCGCGTATCTGTCTTGCGTTCGCAGTCTGCCGGACACCAGACAGGATGATCGCGCGGCTGCCCGGTCCGGCGCAACCTCCGCGTCCGCCCCTGAAACCCGTGCCAGCGGGGTTATTCGTCCCTGTCCGCATGTGCGCGATTACACTCGCGCGAGCGGCGATTGCGCGGCGGAGTGACGGCATGAAGCGTTTCCTCAAACTGATGCACGAGATCGGCGGGATCGGCATGACCGGTGCTCTGGCCGCCCACCTGATCCTGGTCATCACCGCGCCCGACACCTCGCTCGCCGAGTATGCCGCGGTGCGCCAGTCGATCCTCGCAGTGTCGAAGTACCTGCTGCTGCCGTCGCTGCTGGTCGTACTGCTGAGCGGCCTGCTCGCGATGGCCGTGCACTACCCGTTCTGCCAGGCGCGCTGGGTATGGGCGAAGGCGTTCACCGGCATCGTCCTGCTGGAAGGCACGCTGGTGGCAGTGCAGGGCACCTCGCGCCGCGTGGCGGAACTGTCGGCCGGTGCGCTGGACGGGCAGGCGGATCCGGCGCTGATGGCGGAACTGCTGCGCACCGAATGGTTGGGCTTGTGGACGATCCTCGCGCTGTCGCTGCTCAACGTCGTGCTCGGCGTGCTGCGGCCACGGCTCGGGCGCAATCCGGCCGCCGCCTGACGCGCTCAGCCCTCGAACAGGTTCCGGTGCGCGCAGGTGAGGTGGGCGGTGACCGCCGCGCGCGCAGCGGCGGCATCGCGCGCCTTGAGCGCAGCGACGATGGCGCGATGCTGACGCTGGTACTCCAGTCTCAGTGTCTCGGTGACGATCCGGTTGCGCAGCTTGCCGAACTCCGTCTGCTGTCGCGCAGCGTGGAACAGTTCGAATATGCCGGCGATCAATGCGTTGTGGGCCGCTGCGGCCATCGCCTGGTGGAGCGCGGCATCCCACAGTTCGAACTCGCCGAGCGTCACCGCCGCTTCGGCTCGGTCGAGGCAATGGTCCATGCGTTCGTAGTCGGCCGGGGTGGCGTTGACCACGATCAGTTCGACCGCGGCGGGCTCGATGCGCAGCCGCGCATCCATCAGTTCTCCCGGGCTTGCGCGGGCGACGGTCGGCAGGTCGGTCGGTGCCGGCGCCGGCACTGCCGCGATGAAGGTGCCGCGCCCGACCTCGCGGTGAATGCGGCCTTCGGCCTCCAGGTCGGCCAGCGTCCGCCGGACCGCGTTGCGCGGCAGGGCGAAGCGCAGCGCGAACTCGCGCTCGGTCGGCAGTTTGCTGCCGGGGCCGTCCGCAGTGCCCGCCTGCGCGAGCACGAACGTGCGCAATTCACGCGTCGAGGCTCGGTTCCGGATGCGGGATGCCATGGCCCTGCCAAAACTAAACCAATGCGTCGATTGGTTCAATGCGGGCGTATCCTGCAATGCGGTAAAGGTGGTGCGGCGCAACAAAAAAGGCCCTCTGACATCTAGGTAGTCTGCATCAGGCCGCTCGGGCAAAATTGGTGCATAAGTATCGAACCAATCCTGTTTCTGGTTGACGTCCGGTCAGGGGCGCAGCTAGCATTCCCCGCCCCTGCGAGCGTCGGCGCGCTCCCGTCCCTGGACAGTCGCCGACACATCCCGGGCCCGCCGGAGAGGAGACCGACACGATGGCCGATTCACAACTGCAGTCCGCACTGGCGCACTGGGCGCCGCGCCTCATCGCCAATGGCATTCCACTGACTGACTTCCAGGACGTCACCGGCAGCCTCGCCTCCTGGAGCGACTGGTGCAAGGCGTGGGTCGCCCGCGGCGACGTGCACGATGCGCTCGGCGAGACCGATCTCGCCGCCGGGCACCGTCTGTCGGCCGGTGAGCACTTCTCGCGCGCCGCCGTCTGCCATCACTTCGCGAAGTTCGTGTTCGTCGATGACCTCGATCAGATGAAGTGGGCGCACATGAAGGCGGTGGCATCGCGCGCGAAGGCGCTGCCGTTGATCGATCCGCCCGGCGAGCGGGTCGAGATCCCCTACATGGGTACCACGCTCAAGGGTGAACTGCGCAAGCCGGCCGGCAGCGTGCGCCCACCGGTGCTGGTAATGTGCATGGGCCTCGATTCCTGCAAAGAAGAAATGGACGCGTACGAGCGCAACTTCCTCGAGCGCGGCATCGCGACGCTGGCGTTCGATGGTCCGGGGCAGGGCGAGGCCGAATACGAGTTCCCGATCCGCGGCGACTACGAGGTTCCGGTGAAGGCGGTGTTCGACTGGCTCGAGACGCGCAGCGACATCGACCATGGCCGTGCCGCCCTGTGGGGCGTCTCGCTCGGCGGTTACTATGCACCGCGGGCTGCGGCTTTCGAGAAACGGGCGAAGGCCTGCATCGCGCTGTCCGGCCCGTACAACATGGGCGCCAACTGGGACGGGCTACCGGAACTCACCCGTCGTGCGTTCCAGGTGCGTGCCAAGTGCGCGACGCCCGAGGAAGGCCGCAAGGCGGCGCATACGCTGTCGCTCGAGGGGCTGGCGTCGAAGATCACTTGCCCATTGTTCATCGTCGCCGGCAAGCAGGACCGTATCATCCCGTGGCAGGACGCGGAGCGGCTTGCCCGCGAGGCGGGTGGTCCGGTCGAACTGCTGATGGTCGAGGATGGCAACCACGTGGTGAACAACCGCGCGTACCGCTACCGTACGCAGACCGCCGACTGGATGGCGGCTCGGCTCGGCCTTCCGAAGCGATAGGGGACGGGTTGGCGCAGGGACAGGCCGGCGCAAGCCGGACGATGCGAGGCCGCCCGAGCGGTCCATGCAGGATTCACAGCACGAGGCTGCCCGAGCAGCCCGTCGACCTTCCAAAGGAGACACCATGAATCGCTTGCTTGCAGGTGCCGCCGCGGCGGCGGCCGCCGTATCGATGAATGCACAGGCACAGGACAACTTCCCGAACCGTCCGGTGCGGATCGTCGTGCCGTTCTCCGCCGGCAGCGCGACCGACATCCTGGCGCGGGCGGTTGCCGCGCGGCTCACCGAGGCCTGGGGCCAGCAGGTGCTGTCGGACAACCGTCCCGGCGCGCTCGGCATCATCGGCACCGAGATGGTGCTCAAGGCAAACCCCGACGGCCACACGATACTGATGGTGTCGTCCGGCCACGCGGCCAACGCGACGCTCGCGGCAAAGCTGCCGTTCGACACGGTGAAGGATTTCTCCGGCATCGCGCCGGTGGCCATCGTGCCGAACGTGCTGGTGGTGTCCCCGTCCTCCGGCGTCAAGAGCGTGCGCGACCTGGTCGAGCTGTCGAAGAAGCGGCCGAACGGGCTGCTCTACGCATCGGCCGGTATCGGCAGCTCCACCCACCTCAACGGCGAGGTGGTGCGTGCCGCACTCGGACTCCAGGCCCAGCACGTCCCGTTCAAGGGCGTACCCGAAGGCCTGGCCGACGTGATCGGCGGCCGGGTCGACTTCTTCATGGTGCCGCTGGTGGCCTCGCTCAGCCAGATCAAGGCCGGCAAGCTCCTTGGCCTGGCGGTCGGCACCAACAAGCGTTCGTCGGTGCTGCCCGACCTGCCGACGCTGGTCGAGACCTACCCGAACGCGGGTTTCGACGGCTGGTTCGGTCTGCTCGCGTCGTCGAAGTCGCCGCGCGCGCTGGTCGGTCGTCTGAACCGCGACGTGAACAAGGTACTGTCGATGCCCGAGGTGCGGGAGCTGTTCCTGACCCAGGGTGCCGAGACGATGTCGATGACGCCGGAGCAGTTCGACAAGTTCCTGGCCGCCGAGGTCGTGCGTCTGGGCAAGGTGGTGCGCGAGTCGGGCGCGAAGGCCGAGTAGCCGGCAACATCCATCATGAGAAGGGGAGCGCATCGATGAAGAAGGAACACCTGCCCACCGGCGAGGCCCAGAAGGGCCGCGCCTATTCGCCAGCGGTGATTACCGAGGGCGGACGCATCGTCTGGCTCGCCGGGCAGACCGCGCTCACCGATGCCGAGGGCAAGGACCTGTCCGGCAACTTCGAAGCGCAGGCCGAGCGCATCTTCGACCTGCTCGGTGCGACCATTGCGCGCGCCGGCGGCACGCTCGCCGACATGGTGACGATGACCGTGTTCATCAACGACCCGCGCAATGGCGACAGGTTCGTCGCGCTGCGCGGCAAGCGCTTCCCCGACGGCAAGTACCCGGCGAGTGCGCTGATCACCGTCTCGCACTTCGCGCGGCCGGGCCTGCTGATCGAGATCCAGGGCGTCGCGGTGGTGGCTGAATGAATCGTGCCGCGACCCGTGATGCCAACGGTGCGGTGATCGCTTCGGTGATCGCGTCGGTGATCCTTCCGGCCGCGCTGCTGGCGGCCGACGGTGCATGGGCCCAGGCACCGAAGTACCCGACCAAGCCGATCCGCCTCCTGGTCACGCTCGGGCCGGGTTCGGCCGGCGACAACCTGTCCCGGCTGATGGCCGACGGCCTGTCGCGTTCGCTCGGCCAGCAGGTGGTCGTCGACAACCGTCCGGGTGCCGGCGGCAACGTCGCAGCGGAACTGGCGGCGCGTGCTGCACCCGACGGCTACACGCTGTTCATCACCACGATCAGCACGCACGGCATCAATCCGACGCTGTACGGCAAGCTGAACTTCGACCCGATCAAGGACTTCGCGCCGATCATCCTGGCCGCGTCCAGCCCGAACATGCTGGTCGTGCATCCGTCGCTGCCGGTGAAGACGGTTAAAGATTTCATCGCGCTGGCGCGGCAGAAGCCGGGCGAGCTCACCTTTTCGTCGGGTGGTACCGGTACGTCGCAGCACATGGCCGGCGAACTGTTCGGCATGCTCACCGGAACCAGGCTGACGCACATCGCCTACAAGAGCACGCCGCTGTCGATCAACGCGGTGCTCTCGGGCGAGACCATCGCCTCGTTCGCCAGCGTGTCGGTGGTCTCGGGCATCGTGCAGTCGGGCAAGCTGCGTACGCTGGGCGTCACCAACGCCAGGCGCATCCCGTCGCTGCCGGATCTGCCGACGATCGCCGAGAGCGGCGTACCCGGCTTCGCGATCGCCGCCTGGTTCGGGTTCTCCGCCACCGGCGGCACGCCCGAGCCGGTGGTGAACCTGCTCAACGCCGAGATGCGCAAGGTGCTGCAGGACCCGGGCAACCGGCAGAAGCTGGCGGCACAGGGCATGGACGTGCTCGACAGCACGCCGGCGGAGTTCGCGGCCTACATCCGGTCCGAGATCGAACTCTGGGGCAAGGTGGTGAAGGCCTCGGGCGCGAAGGTCCAGTAGCCGCACCGTCGTCAATACGCAAACAGAGGCCGGCGATGCACTTCACCGCCCGGCTCGAGTCGCAACAGGAGGAGATGACCATGGAACGCCATTGCACACGCAACACCCCGTCGAAGTCCGCCGTCCCCGGCCTGCAGGCTGCCGTCGGGGCGCTCGCGCTCGCCCTGTCCGGGGCTGCATTCGCACAGGCCGATGCGGCGAAGGACTTCCCGAACCGGCCGCTGCGCATCATGGGCCAGGGTACGGGCAGCACCGCCGACTACCTGTCGCGGGTGATCGGCCAGAAGCTGACCGAACGCTGGGGCCAACCGGTGGTGGTGGACAACCGTGCGGGCGCCGGTGGCACCATCCCGACCGAGGTCGCGGCGCGGGCAACGCCGGACGGCCACACGCTGGTGATGGGACATGCCGGGCCGATGGTCAGCGCGGTCACCCTGTATCCGAAGCTCGGCTACGACCCCGTGCGCGACCTGCAACCGCTGTCGATGGTGGCGCAGGGCGTGACCGCGCTGGTGGTGAACACCACCCTGCCGGTGACCAGCGTCAAGGACCTGATCGCCTACGCGAAGCAGAAGGGGCGGTTGACCTACGGTTCGGCGGGCAACGGTTCGATCAGCCACCTGTCGGGTGAACTGTTCAAGAAGGTCGCAGGCATCGAAATGGAGCACGTGCCGTACAAGAGTGCGGGTGCCGCGCTGACCGGACTCCTGTCCGGCGACGTACAGCTGTCTTTCCTGTCCCCGGTCACCGTGGCCGGACAGTTGAAGGCCGGCGGCGCCGCGAAGATGCGACCGCTTGCGGTTTCGAGCCCGAAGCGCTTCATCGGCGCGCCGGACATCCCCGGCTCCGCCGAGGTCGGACTGCCGCAGTTCGAGGCGCGCCTGTGGTTCGGCCTGTTCACGACGCAGAAGACACCCAAGCCGGTGGTCGACAAGCTGCATCAGGCGATCGTCGAAATCCTTGCGATGCCTGATGTACGCGAGACCATCCTGAAGCAGGGCATCGAAGTCGTGTCGTCGTCGCCGGCGGAGCTCGGCCGCTTCGTGACGGACGAGATCGCCCGCTGGACGCCGATCATCAAGGCGGCCGGCATCACGGCAGACTGATCCGGACAGCAACGCCCCGATGAAGACACGGACGCTCGGAAGCCATGGCCTGCAGGTTTCTGCCATCGGCCTCGGCATGGGCAGCACGACCACCAACTTCGGCGAGAACGACGGCGAAGTCCAGGTCGAGACCATGCGCCGGGCGCTCGACCTCGGAGTCAACTTCCTCGATTCGTCCGATGCCTACCAGAAGGGCCGCCACGAGCAGCTGATCGCCGAAGCCATCCGCGGGCGACGCGACTGCGTCGTGGTGGTGTCGAAGTTCGGCAACTTCGACCTGCCCGGCGGCAGCAAGGGCTACAACGGAAGGCCGGACTACGTGCCGCAGGCCTGCGACAAGAGCCTGAAGCAGCTCGGGGTCGACACCATCGACCTGTACTACCTGCACCGGATCGATCCGGACGTACCGGTCGAGGAGACCTGGGGTGCGATGGCCAGGCTGGTCGAGCAGGGCAAGGTGCGCTTCCTGGGCATCTGCGAGGCTGGCGCCGACACGCTGCGGCGCGCGAGTGCCGTGCATCCGGTGGCCGCGCTGCAGACCGAGTATTCGCTCTGGGAGCGACATGTCGAGCGCGAGATCCTGCCGGCCTGCCGTGAACTGGGCATCGGCTTCGTGCCCTACTCGCCGCTGGGCCGCGGGCTGCTGACCGGGCGCGTGCGCTCGCTCGACGACATCGCGCCGAACGACCGGCGACGCATCCATCCGCGCTTCCATGCCGGAAACCTCGAGAAGAACCTGGAACTGCTCGCACCGCTGCAGCGCATCGCCGACCGGCTAGGCGCGACCACCGCGCAGGTGGCCCTCGCCTGGCTGCTGGCGCAGGGCGACGACATCGTGCCGATCCCGGGCACCAAGCAGCAGAAGTACCTCGAACAGAACGTCGCGGCGGTCGACTTCGTGCTGACCCCTGCGGACATCGCCGAGCTCTCCGAAGCGTTCCGCCCCGGCGTCGGCGCCGGCGAGCGCTATCCCACCGGTTATTTCAAGACGCTCGGAGGCTGAGCATGTCCGGCGCCATCCCCGATTCCCTGTATCCCCGGTTCTCCGACGCCGAATTCGAGCGGCGGCATGCGCGTGCGCGCACGCTGATGTCCGGCGAGGGCCTCGCGGCGCTGGTCGTCTACGGCCACTCCGGCATGTCGCGCCACATGCAGGCCGACGTGCTCTGGCTGTCCGGTTTCTTCGGCAATCGCAACAACTACGTGGCGATGGTCGACGGCGGCGCGCCAGTGCTGTTCGCGCAGTCGCACAACCATGTGCCCAACGCGCGCGAGATGGCCTCGATCGAGACGCGCTGGGGCGGCGCCGATTCGGCGGCGACGATCGCGCGCTTCCTGCTCGATTCCGGCGCAGCGCCCGGCGTGCTCGGCTGGGTCGGCGACGTGCCGGCGGCCGACTGGCTCACCTGGCAGAAGCTGCTGCCCGGCTGGACCTTCCGCGAGGTGACGCCGAAGTTCCGTAACCTGCGCCAGGTGAAGGGCGACGAAGAGATCGAATGGCTGCGCCGCGGCGCCCAGCTGACCGATGCCGCGCTGCAGGCCTTGATCGACGGCGCGCATGCCGGGCTGCGCGAGGCGGAACTCGGCGCGATCGTCGAGTCGGCCGGCTTCGCCGCCGGTGGCCTGCCGCACCTGTGCTACCTGTCCTCCGGCGGCCAGGACGAGGCCTCGGCCTGCGTGCCCCGGCAGAACCTGACCCAGCGCGTGCTGCGCAAGGGCGACGTGGTGAACAACGAGATCAGCATCAGCCACTGGGGCTACTCGGGGCAGATCCAGCGGCCGATCTTCATCGGCGAGGCGCCCGGCCAGCGCTATGCTTCGCTGTGCGCGGTGGCGCTCGAGTCCTACCAGCGCGGGCTCGAGTTGCTGCGCGCGGGTGCCACCAGCGATGACCTGCTCGACGCGGCCGAGGTGATTCACGAGCGCGGGTTCACGATCAACGACTCCTTCCTGCATGGATTCGGTGTCGGCCTGCTGCCGCCGAACCTGGGCACCCGGCGCACGGCGAAGGGGCGCTCGATCGCGCCGTTCGTGTTCGAGAAGAACATGTGCATGGTGCTGCAGCCGAACATCGTCACCGAGGACGAGCGTGCCGGCGTACAGCTGGGCAACCTGGTGCGCATCACCGACACCGGTGTCGAGAACCTGCACCGATTGCCGCTGCAGTATTTCGTCACCGACTGATGGAGGACGCCATGCACGGAAAGGCGACCCCGCCAGCCGGTTCCATCGTTCCTGGAGGAGGAGAGGCAATGCACGCATCGGGATGGCTTTCGGGCAGCAGGCAGGGCGCCGGCCGCCGCAGGTCGATGTTCGCCGGCACACTGGCGGCCCTCGGGGTTGCGCTGGCCGGCGCCGTGGCAGCGACTGTAGTCGCGGCAACGGCCGCGCCGGGCGCGGCGCTGGCGGCCGATCCGAAGTACCCGGTGCGTCCGGTGCGCCTGGTGGTGCCGTTCCCGCCGGGGGCTGCGAGCGATTTCCTCGGCCGAACCCTGGGCGTGCGCCTGTTCGAGACCTGGGGCCAGCAGGTGGTGGTCGACAACCGGCCCGGCGCGGGCGGCATCCTTGGCGGCCAGATCGTCGCCGGGGCTGCGCCCGACGGCTACACCATGGCGCTGGTCGGCACGCCGCACCTCGCGGCGCCGCTGCTGCAGCGCGAACTGCCGTTCCGCCCGATCGAGGACTTCACGATGGTGATGCAGATCGCATCGCTCGCAAACGTGCTGGTCGTCGCGCAGCAGCTTCCGGTGAAGACGCTGCCCGAGTTCCTCGCGCATGCCAAGTCGCGTCCCGGCCAGCTCAACATGGGTTCGGCCGGCATCGGCAGCGGCTCGCACATGGCCGGTGAGTTCTTCCGGCAGGCAGCCGGGATCGACACGGTGCACGTGCCGTTCAAGCTGTTGTCGGATGCCCTGTCCGAGATGTTCGCCGGGCGAGTGCACTACTATGTGTTCCCGGTGGCGGCGATCGCACCGGTGCTGCGCGAAGGCCGGCTGCGCCCGATCGCCGTCACCTCGGGCAAGCGCGCGAGCGGCTTCCCCGACGTGCCGGCGATGACCGAGGCCGGCATGCCGGGCTTCGTGTACGACACCTGGTTCGGCATCATCGGCCCGGCCAAGCTGCCGGCACGGATCGTCGATCGCTGGGTGGCCGACCTCGGCAAGATCCTGCGCGAACCCGACACGGTCGAGCGCATGCTCAAGAGCGGCAGCGACCCGGCGCCGTCGACATCGGCCGAGTTCCTCGCGCTGATGAAGGCCGAGTACCCGCGCTACGCGAAACTCATCAAGCAGGCCAACCTGCGCATCGACTAGGAAGAACGGAACATGGCAAGGGATCCCCGCGTGCAATCGGCGATCGACCACTGGTCGCCGCGCTTCATCGTCAACGGCGTGCCGTCGGCCGATTTCGCCGAAGTGACGGCAGCCTGCGAAAGCTGGGACGACTGGTGCGCCGCCTGGGGCGAGCGGGCGAAGATTCACGAAGCTCTCGGCGAGCAGGCGCTGGCCGACGGCTACCGGCTCTCGGCCGGCGCGCATTTCACCCGTGCAGCGGTCTGCCACCACTTCGGCAAGTTCCTGTTCGTCAACGACCTCGTGCAGCAGAAGGCCGCCAACATGCGTGCGGTCGAGTGCCGCAACAAGGCGCTGCCGCTGATCGATCCGCCGGGCGAACGTGTCGCGATTCCCTATGAAGGCAGGGTGCTGTACGGCAACCTGCGCAAGCCGAAGGGGGTGGCCAATCCGCCGGTGGTGGTGATGTGCATGGGGCTGGACTCCACCAAGGAGGAGATGGACGACTACGAGAACCGCTTTCTCGCGCGCGGCGTGGCGACGTTGCCGTTCGACGGGCCGGGGCAGGGCGAGGCCGAGTACGAGCTGCCGATCTGCCCGGAGTTCGAGAAGCCGGTAAAGGCGGTAGTCGACTGGATCGAGACCCGCGGCGACCTCGATGCCAGCCGCATCGGTATCTGGGGCGTTTCGTTCGGTGGTTACTACGCGCCGCGCGCCGCGGCTTTCGAGAAGCGGATCAAGGCCTGCGTATCGCTGTCGGGTGCCTTCCAGCGCAAGACCACCTTCGAGGGGCGCCCGGTGATCAACGTCGAGGCGTTCCGTGTACGCTCCGGCAGCAAGGATCTCGAGGAGGCAGGACGGGTCGCCGCGCGCGTGAGCCTGGCCGACTGCGCGAAAGACATCACCTGCCCGATCTATATCCTGGCTGGCACCAAGGACCGCCTGACCGGCGTCGACCAGGCGCAGAAGCTGGCCGACGCGGTTTCCGGCCCGGTGACGCTGTCGATCGTCGAGGGTGGCAACCACGTGGTGAACAACTACTGGTACACCTACCGCGATCAGACGGCCGACTGGATGGCGACGCAACTCGGCGTGCCGAAGCGCTGAGCGGGCGCAGGCCGCGAACACGAACGAAACGACGGAGAAGCATCGAATGGCTAAGAAGCTGAAGAAGGTCGAGCCGCAGCAGGTCAAGGCGGCGGACATCCCGGTCAAGGCCCGGCGCGGCAAGTCGCTGGCCGAGACGATGATGGAGTACCCGGACCCGGACCACCGCTGGGACCGCCCGTTGCAGGCCCCGGGCCGGATGCAGGTCGACTTCGAGGAGCGAGTCAACTTCCAGCGGCTGCACACCTACCGCCTCGCCCGCACCAAGGCCGCGCTCGCACGCAGCGGAATGGGCGCGATGCTCTGCTTCGACCAGTACAACGTGCGCTACACCACCAGCACCGTGATCGGCGAGTGGGCGCGCGACAAGCTCACCCGCTGGTCGCTGGTTACCGGCAACGGCGAGCCCTACATCTGGGACTTCGGTTCGGCTGCGCGCCACCACCGCATCTACTGCCCGTGGCTGCCGACCAACCATGTGTTCGCCGGCAATGTCGGCATGCGCGGGGCGATCAACCCTTCGGTCGGACTGTTCGAGGAAGCGGCGAAGGAGATCTTCGACATCCTCAGGCAGGAGGGCGTTGCCGACATGCCGCTGGGCATCGACGTGGTCGAGCCGCCGTTCCTGTTCGCGCTGCAGAAGCTCGGGCTGAAGATCGTCGACGGCCAGCAGATGATGCTGGCGGCGCGCGAGATCAAGAACCATGACGAGATCACCCTGCTGAACATGGCCAGTTCCATGGTCGACGGCGTCTACCAGGACATCTTCGAGGCGCTCAAGCCGGGCGTGCGCGAGAACGAGGTGGTGGCGATGGCCACCAAGCGCCTGTACGAGATGGGCTCGGACTGCGTCGAGGCGATCAACGCGATCGCCGGCGAGCGCTGCAGCCCGCATCCGCACAACTTCACCGACCGGCTGATCCGCCCGGGCGACCAGGCCTACTTCGACATCATCCAGTCGTACATGGGCTACCGTACCTGCTACTACCGCACGTTCACCGTCGGCAGTGCCACGAAGGCACAGCAGGATGCGTACAAGAAGGCCCGCGCCTGGATGGACGGTGCGATCTCGATGCTCAAGCCGGGCGTCACCACCGACAAGGTCGCCGCGGCGTTCCCGAAGTCGACCGAGATCGGCTTCGAGACCGAGATGTCCGCCTTCGGCCTGAACTTCTGCCACGGCCTGGGCCTGGGCCTGCACGAGCGGCCGCTGATCTCGCGGCTGAACTCGTTCAAGGATCCGTACGAACTGAAGGCCGGCATGGTGTTCGCGGTCGAGACGTTCTGCCCGGCCAAGGACGGCGTGTCGGCCGCGCGCATCGAGGAGGAGGTGGTGCTGACGCCCAACGGCGCGCAGATCATCTCGCTGTTCCCGGCGCAGGAACTGCCGATCGCAAACAAGTACTGAGTACCGAGAAGGGAATCCGATGAGTGCCATTCCGAAAGCGAAGAAGCCGGCCTTCGAGATCGGGCGCGAGACGCGCCTCGACCTGTTCCGGCTGCAGCTCGAGCTGCGCATGTGCGAGAAGCGTGCGTTCGACCTGTTCCTGCAGAACATGATCAAGGGCACCAGCCACCTGTCCCTCGGGCAGGAGGCGATCGCCGCCGCGTTCGGCGTCGCGATGAAGGCCGACGACTACACGTTCTGCACCTATCGTGGCCATGCGCACACGCTGGCGCGCGGTGCGTCGATGACCGGCGTGCTGGGCGAACTGATGGGTCGCGAGTGCGGCCTGCTCGGTGGCAAGGGCGGGTCGATGCACCTGACCGACGTCGAGAAGGGCGTCATGGGCTCTTACGCGATCATCGGCGCGCATCTGCCGATCGCCGCCGGTGCCGCCTGGTCGGCGCAGTACCGCGGCACCAAGCAGGTCGCGGTGTGCTTCTTCGGCGACGGCACGACCAACATCGGCGCCTTCCACGAGGCACTCAACTTCTCGGTGATCTGGAAGCTGCCGGTGGTGTTCGTCTGCGAGAACAACTTCTACATGGAGTACACGCCGATCCGCTCGGTGACTGCGGTGGATGCCCCGGCGGCCGACCGCGCGGCGGCCTACGGACTGCCGTCGATCATCGTCGACGGCAACGACGCCGACATCATGTTCGAGACCGCGATGGCGGCGATCGACAAGGCACGTGCCGGTGGCGGGCCCTCGCTGATCGAGGCGCGCACCTACCGCCACTCTGGTCACTCGCGCGCCGACCCGGCGAAGTACCGGCCCGAAGGCGAACTCGAGGAATGGCTGAAGAAGGATCCGATCCCGACCTACCGCGAGCGCCTGCTGCGGCTGGGCTTCTCGGAAGGCACGCTGAAGGGGATCGAGGAAGACACGCAGCGCAAGGTGGACGAGGCGACGGCGGCGGCGAAGGCTTCGCCGGTACCCTCGCTGGACGTGATCGACAAGGATGTCTGGGCAGACGGGAGCACGGCATGGCGGAACTGACATATCGCGACGCGGTCGCGGCGGGCATCGCGCAGGAAATGCGGCGCGATCCGAACGTGGTGTTCCTGGGCGAGGACGTCGCCCATGCCGGCGGCGTATTCAAGGCGACCGTCGGGCTGCTCGAGGAGTTCGGACCGCTGCGCGTGCGAGACTGCCCGATCTCCGAGCAGGCCATCCTCGGCGCGGCGATGGGTGCGGCGATGACGGGGTTGAAGCCGATCGCCGAGATCATGTTCTCCGACTTCCTGGCGGTGTGCTGGGACATCATCGCCAACGAGATGGCGAAGATGCGCTACATGACCAACGGCCAGGTGACGATGCCGGTGGTGATCCGCACCGCGAACGGTGCCGGCTCCCGGTTCGGCGCGCAGCATTCGCAGTCGCTCGAGAACTGGGCGATGACGGTGCCCGGCCTGAAGGTCGTAGCGCCGGCCTATCCGGCCGACGTCAAGGGCCTGCTGGCCGCCGCGGTGCGCGACGGCAACCCGGTGGTGTTCTTCGAGCAGAAGTCGCTCTATTCGATGAAGGGCGAAGTGCCCGACGGCGAACACTACGAACCGCTGGGCAAGGCGAAGGTGCTGCGTCGGGGCCGGCACTGCACGATCGTCGCCCTGGCGGCGATGGTGCACCGCTCGATGGACGCGGCCGAGATCCTGCAGCGCGAACACGGCATCGATGCCACGGTGATCGACCTGCGCTGCCTGGTGCCGCTCGATACCCAGACCATCCTCGCCGAGGTGGCCCGCACCGGCCACCTGATCACCGTGGAGGAGAACCCGCGGCTGTGCGGCTGGGGCGCGGAGATCTCCTCGATCGTCACCGAGGAGTGCTTCTGGGACCTCGACGGCCCGATCATCCGCATCACCACCCCGCACATCCCGCTGCCGTCGGCCGATGCCCTGGAAGACGCGACGATCCCGTCGGTCGCGCGCATCGTCGAGACGGTGCGCACGCGGCTCGGCTGAGCGAGACGGGCCTGAAGTACGTCACGCCGGCGCTGCGGGCCGACGTGACGCCACCAGAGCGGCAAGAGCCGCCGATGCAGTTTCGCCAACCAGGGGGAGTCTTCCAATGTCAATCGCCAGACCCGATACGTCCGTGATCCGCCGAGCCTTCTGCCGTGCCGCTGCGCTGGTCGTCATGCTGTCGATGACGACCGTCGTACCGTTGCCGGCCTCGGCACAACCGAAGCCGGAAGCCCGGCCTGCGCCCGACACCATATTGGTGAACGGGCGGATCGCGACCGTCGATGACCAGTTCCGGTTCGTGCAGGCGCTGGCGGTGTCCGGTCGTCGCATCGCCGCCACCGGTACCAACGCTGACATCCGGAAGATGGCCGGGCCAGCCACGAAGGTGATCGACCTGCAGGGGCGGACTGTCATCCCGGGCCTGATCGACAACCACTCGCACTGGGTCCGTGCAGCCGAGCATGACGAGCTGCGCTTCGACGGCATCACCTCCCGGGCGCAGGCGCTGAAGCTGCTCGCCGACAGGGTGCGCACGACGCCGGCCGGGGAATGGATCTCGGTACTCGGTGGCTGGTCGGAGCAGCAGTTCACCGACGACCAGCGCAGCTTTACCCGTGCCGAGATCGATGCCATCGCGCCGAACCATCCGGTGGTGCTGCAGGCGGTGTACCTGCACAGCACCCTGAACACGGCGGCGCTGCGCGGAGCGAAGATCGACGCATCGACGCCCAACCCGCCCAATGGCGTGATCGAGAAGGGCGCCGACGGCCAGCCGACTGGGATGGTGACCGGTGCCGGCGGCGTCGCGTTCGTCGCTGCCCGCATCCCGCTGAAGGACCGCGATGCCTGGCTCGCCAATACCCGCAAGCTGGTGCGCGAGCTCAACGCGATGGGCATCACCAGCTGGATGGATGCCGGCGGCCGCGGCATGAGTGCGCGCCACTACGAGCCCTATGCGGAACTCGCAAGGCGCGACGAACTCGACGTGCGGGTGTTCTGGACCACCATCCGGCAGCCGGCAACGCCGGAGCAGGTCGACAAGGTGCTGGCGGAGATTTCGACCCTGCGTCCGTTCCAGGGCAACGACTACTTCGACCATGTCGGATACGGCGAGACGATGTACGGGCCGCTGACCACGCAGCTGCTGCGCAAGGAGACCGTCGTGCGTCCCGAGGATGTCGCGCAGATGGTGCGCATCGCGCGGGCACTCGCCGAGCGCGGCATCTACCTGAACGCGCATGTCGAGATGGAGGACGTGATCGATGTCTACCTCGCCGAGTTCGAGAAGCTGAATGCACAGGTGCCGTTCCGCGGCTTCCGCTGGTCGTTCTCGCACCTCGACCAGGTGACGGCGGTTCAGCTCGACCGCATGAAGCGCCTGGGCATGACCGCGCAGATCCACAGCCGGCCCCTGATCCAGGGCGTGCTGATGCACCGCGTGCACGGCGACAAGGCCTGGGACATGCCGCCGTTCCGGCGCGTCCAGGACAGCGGCATCCGCTGGGGCCTGGGCTCGGACGCAACCGCGGTCACCACGTCGAACCCCTTCTACACGCTGGGGTTCGCCATCACCGGGAAGATGGTCGGCGGCCACCACGTGAACCGCCAGACGATCAGCCGCGAGGAGGCGCTGATCGCGCACACGCGTAACAACGCATACATCGTGTTCCAGGAGTCGAACCTCGGTTCGCTCGCGCCGGGCAAGTACGCCGACCTCCTGGTGCTCGACAGGGATTACTTCCGCGTGCCCGCGGACGACATCAAGGACCTCAAGCCGGTGATGACGATGGTCGGCGGCCGGGTCGTGTACGAGGCGGGCAAGCGGTAGCAGAAGTTCCGGCAATCAGAGACGGGTGGATCCATGGAAATCATCATGCCGCAGCTCGGCGAGACAGTCGCCGAGGGCACGGTCAGCAAGTGGTACAAGAAGGTCGGCGATGCCATCAAGGCGGACGAGACGCTGTTCGATGTCGAGACCGACAAGGTCAACACCGAGATCCCGTCGCCGGTCGCCGGGGTACTGACCGAGATCCGCGTGGCCGAGGGCGTCACCGCCAAGGTCGGCGTGGTGCTGGCGGTGATCACCGAGGCCGGGTCCGCTGCGGCGCCGTCGGCCCCGGCAGCGGCCGCGCCCGTGGCAGCGTCGGTGCAGGCTGCATCGCCCGCCGCTGGTGCGTGGGCTGCCCGTCCGTCGGCAGTGCCGGCGAAGGTCGACGGCAGCCTGCGGCTTTCACCGGTGGTGCGCAAGCTGGCGGCCGAGCATGGCATCGACCCGAGGCAGGTGCCCGGCACCGGACGTGATGGCCGCGTGACCCGCGAGGACATGCTGGCCTTCGTCGAGGCGCGTACGTCGCAACCTGTTGCTTCCGCGGTGCCGGCCTCGACGCCTGCCGCGGCGGCGCAGGCTGCGCCGTCCACCCGGCCGGCGCCCTCCACGCCGGCACTGCCGGTGGTACCGGTCACTGCCGCCCCGGCCTCCACCGGTCCCTCCGAGCGTATCCGGCTGAATCCGATCCGCAAGCGCACCGCGGAACACCTGGCGCGAGCCTGGGTCACCGTGCCGGCGGTGTTGCAGGCGATCGAGGTCGATTTCCACAAGGTCGACGAGGCGCGCAAGGTGGCTGGCAGCGGCTGGAAGGCACGCGAGGGATTCTCGCTGACCTACCTGCCGTTCATCGCGCGCGCGGTGTCGATCGCGCTGGCGAAGTTCCCGCGCCTGAATTCGAGCGTCGATGGCGACGAACTCGTGCTGCACAAGCGTATCAACCTCGGCATCGCGGTCGACATGAACTTCGACGGCCTGATGGTGCCCGTGGTGAAGGACGTACCGTCGAAGTCGCTGCCGCAGATCGCGCGCGAGGTGAACGACCTTGCGCAGCGTGCCCGCGCGAACCGGCTGAAGCCGGACGACCTGTCCGAGGCCACCTACACGCTGTCCAATTCCGGCGTGTTCGGTACGGCATTCACCGCGCCGATCGTCAACGTGCCGCAGGTTGCGATATTGTCCACCGACGGCGTGCAGAAGAAGCCGGTGGTGATCGAAGGCCCGGCGGGCGACAGCATCGCGATCCGCCCGGTCGGCATGCTTGCGCAATGCTTCGACCATCGTGCGGTCGACGGCGCGTACTCGGCGGCCTTCCTGAAGGAAGTGAAGGCCGTGCTCGAAACCCGGCACTGGGTACAGGACCTCGAAGCCTGACCCGGGCCGTTCCCGCGAACTTTCCATGCTGGCAGCAAACGGGCGGCGGGGACCACCCTGCCCCCGAACCGGAGGACTACAGCAATGAACCCAATGATCGAATCATCCGTGGATGCGGCAGCGAAACTCGGCGCGCTGGTGTTCGGCGCGGCGGCGCTCATGCTTGGCGCGGCCGAGTCGCGGGCACAGGCCTGGCCAGCCAAGCCCATCCGCATGATCGCTCCGTTCCCGCCCGGCGGTACGTCCGATGTGATCGGTCGCGTCGTCGGCGGCAAGCTGCAGGAAGTGCTCGGCCAGAACGTGCTGGTCGAGAACCGTGCCGGGGCCGGAGGCAGCCTCGGTACCGAGGTGGCCGCCCGCGCGCCCGCTGACGGTTACACGATCCTGGTCGGCAATGCGAGCCCGATCTCGATCAACCCGCTGCTGGTCAAGTACCAGTACGACACCCTGCGCGACTTCGCCTCGGTGACGCTGGTCGCTCGTTCGCCGCAACTGCTCGTGGTGCACCCGACACTGCCGATCAAGACCGTCAAGGACCTGATCCCGTTCATGAAGGCCAACAGCGGCAAGGTCAACTACGGATCATCGGGCATCGGCACGCTCGCCCACCTGGCGGCCGAGCAGTTCAAGACGATGACGAAGACCGACATCACCCACATCACCTACAAGGGGTCCATCCTCGTGGTGCTCGACATGGTGGCCGGCAACATCCCGCTGGCTTGGTCGGACATGGCTCCGGCGCTGACCCAGGTGAAGGCTGGCAAGCTGCGCGCGGTGGCGGTCACCTCGGCCAAGCCGAGCCCGCTGCTGCCTGACGTGCCGACCATGGCCTCGGTGCTGCCCGGCTTCGACATGGTCAACTGGTGGGGCCTGTTCGTGCCCGCCGGCACGCCGCAGCCGGTGATCGGCAGGCTCAACTCGGAACTGGTCAAGATCATGCGTTCGACCGACGTGGTCGATCGTTTCGCCGGCCTCGGCGTGGAGTCCCTGTCGAGCACGCCCGAGGAGCTGACCGCGCTGGTCAAGGCCGAGATCGCATCGTTCGGCAACCTGATCCGTGCCGCGAACATCAAGGCCGACTGAACACGGGCGCCGCCTTCGGGCAGCGTCGCGGCGGCGGGCCTCGATCCTCTACCCTTTCATCCACCTCTGAACCCGGAGAAACCCATGGCAACTGCAAACCTCAAGCAACACAAGCTCGGCTGGATCGGCATCGGCCGCATGGGCTATGCGATGGCGGCGAGGCTGGCCAAGGTCGGCTGCGACCTGTCGGTCTGGAACCGCACCAAGTCCAAGGCCGAGCCGCTGAAGGAGTACGGCGCGAAGGTCGTCGACGACCTCACCGACCTGGCCGGCTGCGACATCATCTTCACGATGGTCTCCACCGGCGATGACGTGAAGGAGGTGCTGTACGGCCCGAACGGCGTGATGTCGAAGGGCGGCAAGCCGAAGCTGGTGATCGACTCGACCTCGATCTCGCTGGAGGCCTCGGCCGAGATCCGTGCCGAACTCGCCGCGCACGGCGTGCAGATGCTGGCCGCGCCGGTGTCCGGCAACGCCAAGGTGATCAAGGCCGGCAAGCTCACCATCGTTGCCTCCGGCCCGCAGGCCGCGTTCGACATGGCGCTGCCCTACCTCGACGTTGTCGGTGCCGGCGTGTCGTACGTCGGCGAAGGCGAACTCGCGCGCATCGCGAAGATCTGCCACAACGTGATGCTCGGCGTGGTGATCCAGAACCTGTGCGAGATCACCGTGCTGGCCGAAAAGGCTGGCATGAAGCGCCATCAGTTCCTCGACTTCCTGAACAAGAGCGTGATGGGCTCGACGTTCACGAAGTACAAGACGCCAGCGCTGACCAACCTCGATTTCCACGTGACCTTCACGCCGGAGCTGCTGAGGAAGGATCTTGACCTGGGGCTGTACGCGGCGAAAGCGCTCGAGGTGCCGATGCCGACCACCACGATCACCCGCGACCTGGTGCAGACCCTGATCGGCCATGGCTACGACGAGGACTTCTCCCAGCTGCTGCTGCTGCAGGCGAAGGCATCCGGCGTCGAGTTGAAGCCGGAGAACGTCGAGGTGGGTGACGGGCTGTCCTGACAAGGCGCGAGGGGGTCAGGTCTTGAGTTTTGCGTTGCTGCCCCCCTCAGCCGCGGCGATCATCCGACTTACGCTCGACACGCTCATGCCTGCGTATCGTGCGATCGCGCTCATAGTGAAGCCGCCCTCCCGGTAAGCGGAGCGCATGCCCTGGGCCAGGACGGTGTGCGCTGCAAGTATCGAGGGCAGCGTTCGCGGCGCAAGCGTCTGCTGCCGAGGTATGCCGTCGGGATCGGCAGGGCGTATCTCGCAATGCTTTAGCGAGCGCTCGATGAACGCGTCATCGCCGAGGAACACTTGGCGCCGCAGGCCGTGCTGCCATGGGGCGAAATCGCATGGCCCGGCGACGCTTTCTGCGTAAAGGGCGGCAGCGCGCTTGCGGTGCGCAGGCGATCTCGCCGGATAGCCCAGGATGAGGCTGTGAAGACCCTCTACGTCGAGCCATGGTGGCGGTAGCGTGAGCCCGACGTGCGCGCGATAACTCGACCACGTCCAGTCGCCAGCATGCGACACCAACTGCGCCGCGACCGGGTTGCGCTCGACGTAGCGACACAGCGCCCACAGGTAAGCATCGCGATCGACCAGGATTGCCTTGTAGCGCCCCTGGAACAGATGCCCGACGAGCCCGTGCCGCCGATTGAATCTCTGCGAGTACACGCCATTGACGTGGCGCATGAGTCGCGACAGATTCGCACGCTGGGTGTGCAGCACGACATGGTAGTGATTGCCCATCAGACAATAGGCCAGCGCTCGCGCATCGAAGCGATCCAGAGCATTGGACAGAACCTGCAAGTGCGCTTTGCGGTCGGCGTCGTCGAGATAGATCGCCTCGCGGCGGTCGCCCCGACAGGTGATGTGATAAAGCGCGCCGGGGAACTCCAGACGCAGCGGGCGGGACATCGATCGGCGCGGCTCCTGTGAAGGGCGAAGTGCCGGAACGAGGCGGTTCGCCATGCGATCGCAGGGTGTACTGGCGACGACGTAGCGGCAAGCGCGCTGAACAGGGGTTGCCTGCGGAAACGTTCCGCAGGCCGATCTGTCGAGGGTCCTGCTGGCGGCTGCAAGAATCAAGACCTGACCCCCCCTCCGTTTCGATGGGATGCCTGCTTGTACAATGCCGTCAGAACTCGCAGGTGCGACGCCCTATCGGGCCGCCGGCGATGTGGCATGGACCTGACGCGGGCGCCGACGCAGCGCAGGTCGCGGAATGAACGGAACCAGGCGAGGAGGCAGGACATGGAGCTGCAGCAGGCAGGCCGTATGCGCGCGGGCGAGCGGCGGCGGGATGTGGTGGAAGGTCGCCTGCCCGGGGCGGTGCCGCGCCGATCGGCGATTCGGTCGAGCGGGCTGACCATGGCAGGCGCGGCCGTGATGGCAGCCGCATCGGTCCTGGTTGCACTTCCCGCGTACGCGCAGGCGCCTTACCCGTCGAAACCGATCCGCATGATCGTGCCGTTCCCGGCGGGCGGCGGCTACGATTTCCTGGGGCGGCTGTACGCGGCGAAGATGGCCGAGGCCTGGGGTCAGCCGGTGCTGGTCGAGAACCGGGCCGGTGCCAACGGCAACATCGGCTCCGAGGTCGCCGCGAAGGCCCCGCCGGACGGCTACACCCTGTTGATGGGCGGCATCGGGCCACAGGCGCTGTCCGTCGGCCTGTACCCGGCCTTGCCTTATGACCCGCTGAAGGCGTTCGAGCCGATCTCGCTGGTCGCGGGACAGCCGAACCTGCTGGTGGTGCATCCGTCCATGCCGGTGAAGACGCTGAAGGACTTCATCGCCTTCGCGAAGGCCCGCCCTGGCCAGATCTCCTATGCGTCCAACGGCAGCGGCAGCGGTCAGCACATCGCGGCCGAGCAGCTAAAGCTGATGACCGGCATCGACATCGTGCATGTGCCGTTCAAGGGCGCAGCGCCGGCGCTCACCGCGATCCTGTCCGGTGAGGTTGCAGTGGCTTTCAACGTCATCCTGTCGCCGCTGCCCTACGTGAAGAGCGGCCGTCTGCGCGCGCTGGCCACCGCCAGTTCGCGCCGGGCAAGCCTGGCTCCCGACGTGCCGACGATGGCAGAGCTGGGCTATCCGATCGACATCGACACCTGGTATGCGTTGTACGCGCCGGCCGGTACGCCGAAGGAGGTCGTCGGCCGGCTCGCCGCCGAGGCGGTGCGCATCGGTGGCCTGGCCGACGTGCGCGAGCGGGCGGGCGGCCAGGGCATCGAGATGATCGGCGCCGGCCCGGACAAACTGCTCGCGCACAACCGTGCCGAGATCGCCCGCTGGACCAAGGTGATCCGGCAGGCGAAGATCAATATCGACTGATCCGCTGCGGCGGACGCGACGACGGAGGCAGGCATGGCACAGACAGTGGCGATGATCGGGCTCGGCATCATGGGTTCGGCGATCTCGGCGAACCTGGTGAAGAACGGCTTCACGGTGCTGGGCTTCGATGTATCCGACGCAGCGAAGGCCGCCGCGAGGGCGAAGGGTGTCACGCTGGTCGGCTCGCCGAAGGAAGCCGCCGCGAAGGCCGACGTGCTGCTGCTGTCGCTGCCGAGCGTGGCGGCGCTCGATGCCGTCGTCGCAGGCGCGGACGGCATCCTCGATGCCGCGCGCGGCGGCATCGTCGTGGCCGAACTGTCCACGCTGCCGATCGAGGACAAGCAGCGCAGCCACGACGCGCTCGCTGCGGCCGGCATCACGATGCTCGACTGCCCGCTGTCGGGCACCGGTGGCCAGGCGGTCAGCGGCGACCTGTCGGTCTACATGAGCGGCGATGCGTCTGCGTCGGAGAAGCTGCGCCCGGTGTTCGCCGGCTTCTCGCGCCAGCAGGACCACGTCGGCCCGTTCGGCAACGGCATGAAGATGAAGGCGGTGGCCAACATGCTGGTGGCGATCCACAACGTGGCTGCCGCCGAGGCCTTCGTGTTCGGCATGAAGATGGGACTGGACCCCGAGTCGATCCTGAAGGTCGCCGGCAACGGGGCCGGGGGCTCGCGCATGTTCGAGGTCCGGGGTCCGATGATGGTGAAGGACGAGTACCCGGCGACGATGAAGGTGTCGGTGTGGCAGAAGGACATGCACATCATCGGCGAGATGGCCAAGGCGGTGGCCTGCCCGACGCCGCTGCTCAATACCTCGGCCATCCTGTACGACGCGGCGATGGCCCAGGGCCGGTCGGAACAGGACACCGGTTCGGTGTGCGCAGTGCTCGGCGAGATGGCGCGGCTGAAGCGGGTCAACCCAGCCGGATGACTTTCGCTGCGTTCAGTTCGTCGATCTCGCGCGTGCCGTAGCCGATCGATTCCAGTACCTCGCGCGTATGTTCGCCGACCTTCGGCAGGTCGAGCCGTACGCCCAGCCGGTGCCCGTCCATCTCGATCGGCAGGATCGGCACCTTCGTCGCGGTGCCGTCCGGTAGCGTGATCGGCGCCAGGCCGTCCGAGGCGTTCAGGTGCGGGTCGTCGAACAGGTCTTCAGGGCGCGCGATCGGCGCGAACGGCAGGCCGAGAGCCTCGAAGCGCGCCATCAGGTCGGCCTTGCTCATGCGCGAGAACAGTTCGGTGATTACCGGGATGGTCTTGCCGCGCTGCTCGACGCGCTGCGGATTGGTCGCCAGCGAGGGGTCGGTCAGGAACTGCGGCAGGTCGAAGGCATCGCAGAACACCTTCCACTGGGTATCGGTGACCACGCCGACGAACACCTGCTCGCCCTCGACGGTGGTGAAGGTGTCGTAGACGGCCCAGGCGCGCACGCGCTCGGGCATCGGCACCGCCGGCCTGCCGGTGGCCAGCGATTCCATCATGTGCTGTGCCATCAGGAACACGTTGTTCTCGTACAGCGCACTCTCGACATACTGGCCGCGGCCGGTCGCCTTGCGCTGGTAGAGCGCACCCATCACCGCGACCGCACCGAACACGCCGCCCATCACGTCGTTGACCGACGCGCCCGCGCGCAGCGGACGGCCCTTCGGTCCGGTCATGTAGGCCAGGCCGCCCATCATCTGCGCCATCTCGTCGAGGGCCGTGCGGTGCGCGTACGGCCCGCGCAGGAAGCCCTTGTGCGAGCAGTAGACCAGGCCTGGATTCTCTTTCGACAGCGCTTCATAGCCGAAGCCGAGCGACGCCATCGCCCCGGGCCTGAAGTTCTCGGTGACCACGTCTGCCCGCGCTACCAGCCGGTGCACGATCTCCTTTCCCGGGGCGGACTTCAGGTCGACCGCCAGGCTCTTCTTGTTGCGGTTGTAGGCCGGGAAGAAGCCGGCGCCGGAGGCGGTCAGCTTGCGGGTGTGGTCGCCCTCGAGCGGCTCGATCTTGATCACTTCGGCACCCATGTCGCCGAGCACCAGGCCGCAGGTCGGACCCATGACCATGTGGACGAATTCGACGACCCGCAGGTCGGCGAACGGCAGGGCGTGGCTCATTCCGCTTCCCTCATCGTGCTGGCTTCATTCGGTGTTCCCGGCGCGTGCCGCAGACCCTGTGGTATTGATCGTCCATCATCGACCGGAGACTGCCATGAGTGCAACCCCCTCGTTCCAGCCGCTGTTCCATCTTGCCTTCCCTGTCCGCGACCTTGCCGAGGCACGTGCGTTCTACGGCGACCTGATCGGCTGCAGCGAAGGCCGCTCGTCCGACGAATGGTGCGACTTCAACTTCTACGGGCACCAGATCGTCGCCTACGAGGCGCCGCACCTGTGCGCCGTCAGCGACACCTCGCCGGTCGACGGCGACGACGTGCCGATCCGCCACTTCGGCGCGGTGCTGGCGCTGCCCGACTGGGAGGCGCTGCGCGACCGGCTGCGGTCTGCGGGCGTGACGTTCATCATCGAGCCGCAGATCCGCTTCGTCGGCGAGATCGGCGAGCAGCACTCGATGTTCTTCCTCGATCCGTCGGGCAACGCGCTCGAGTTCAAGGCGTTCACCGACATTGGTTACCTGTTCCGGAAGTGATGTGCCCGGTACGCGCCCCGCACGCGCCTCGCCGGAGCGGGACAGGTCCTCACGCTGCACTGCACCATCGTTTCTCCGCCACCGATCACCGCTGGCTCTCTATACTCGATTATTACAACAGCGGAAAGCGGGATACGAGATCCTGCGCTCGTGCGGACAGCGTCCGTACTATCCGTGCGCGGGGGCGCACTCACATCCAGAGGTAACCCATTCATGAAACGCCTCATCGCAATGACCGCGGCGGTGCTCGTCGCCCTGTCCGCATCCGTGTTCGCGCAGCCGAAAGCCTTCTCGATCGTCACCGGTACCACGGGTGGTGTCTACTTCCCCCTCGGCGGCGGGCTTGCACAGCTGCTGAACAAGCATGCCGGCATCAACGCCAACGTCGAGGCGACAGCCGGCTCGGCGGAGAACATGTACCGCATCGGCAAGGGCCAGGCCGACCTCGCGTTCAGCCAGACCGACGCCGCCTGGGACGCAGTGAACGGGCTCGACAAGTTCTCGGGCAACAAGATGGGCATCCGCGCGCTGATGGTGCTGTACCCGAACGCGATGCACCTGGTGACCATCGAGGGCTCAGGCATCAATTCGATCGCCGACCTGCGCGGCAAGCGTGTGTCCACCGGCCCGGCCAACAGCGCAACCGAGATCATGGCGATGCGCGCGATGCAGGCCGTGGGCATCGACCCTGACAAGGACGTGAAGCGCGCCCGGCTGTCGCCTGCCGAATCGACGCGTGCGATCCGGGATCGCCAGCTCGATGCCTACTGGTTCGTCGGCGGCGTGCCGACCCCTGCGATCACCGACCTTGCCGCCACGCCCGGCATCAAGATCAAGCTGATCGACTACCAGAAGGAAGCGCTGGCGGGCATGGTCAAGACCACCGGGCCGATCTACGTGCCGCTCACCATCCCGGCCAAGTCGTATCCGGGGCAGGACACGCCTGCGCAGGCGGTCGCCGTGTGGAACATCCTGGCCGTGCGCGACGACATGCCGGTCGAGATGGCCTACAACATCACCCGTGCCGCCTACCAGCAGCGTGCGGAACTCGCAGCGGTCCATCCCGAGGGGCGCAACATCGACATCAAGTGGCAGTTGAATGGCGCAGCCGTGATCCCCTTCCATCCCGGGGCGATGAAGTTCTGGGCCGAGCAGGGCGTGAAGCTCAAGTAGCCGGGCGCGCGCGGCGTGTCGATGCAGGCGGGCAGGGCGGACGGCGTGCCGGCCGCCGCCGGGGCGCCCGCCGTTCCCGGCGAGGCGGTGGTACTCGACGGGGCCGTCGGGCGGAAGGTCAACGAGCTGATCGAAGCCGAGGAGGGGGCCCTGCACCGCCACGGTGGCTGGCTGGGCGGCTTCCTCACGCTCGTCGCGATCGGCGTCTCGCTGTTCCACCTGTACGGCGCGATCGAGGTCGTGCCGGCGCAGTTCTTCCGCACCGCGCATGTGGCGCTGGTGCTGTTCCTGGCCTTCCTGCTGTTTCCGGTCGCGCGCCGCTATCGCAACCGGATGATGTGGTGGGACTGGGTGTTAGCGCTGGCCAGCCTGTCGACGCTGGTGTACGTGCTGGTCGAAGGCTGGGATTTCGCCTACCGCACCATTTCCCCGACCACGATGGACGTGGTGATGGGCTGGTTGCTGATCCTGCTGCTGCTGGAGGCGACGCGGCGCACCACAGGCTGGGTGATGGTGGTCGTGCTGGCCGTGTTCATCGCCTACGCGTTCGCCGGGCCGTGGCTTCCGCAACCGTGGACGCATCGCGGCTACGACCTCTCCCGGCTGGCAGCCACGCTCTACATGACGGTCGACGGCGTCTATGGCACGGCCGTGGACGTCTCCTCGTCTCTGATCATCCTGTTCTGCATCTACGGCGCCTTCCTGCAGTTTTCCGGCGCGGGCAAGTTCTTTCTCGACTTCTCGTTCGCCGCGATGGGCTCGAAGCCGACCAATGCCGGGCGCACCGTAGTGCTGGCGTCGTTCCTGCTCGGCGGGCCTTCGGGCTCGGGCGTGGCGACCACGGTGACCATCGGCTCGGTCGCATATCCGATGCTGAAGAAGGCCGGCTATCCGCCGAACCCGGCCGGTGGCCTGCTCGCCGCAGGCGGGCTGGGCGCGATCATCTCGCCGCCCGTGCTCGGCGCGGCTGCCTTCATCATCGCCGAGTTCCTGCGCATCTCGTATCTGGACGTGATCCAGATGGCGATCATCCCGACGCTGCTCTACTACTTCAGCCTGTTCCTGATGGTGGAACTGGATGCGCGCAAGTACGGCGGCAGCGACGCGGTCGTCGACAATCCACTGTCGGTATGGCACCTGCTCAGGACCTACTGGTTCCACTTCCTGTCGCTGGTGGCGATCGTCCTCTACATGATGTGGGGCTATTCGCCGACGGCGTCCGTGTTCTGGGCCATCGTCACCGCCTTTGCGGTGAGCTTCCTGCACCGCGACTGCGCGCTGCTGCCCTACGCGCTGTTCTCTCCGCGCGGCCTGCGGCCCGCCGCGCTCTGGACGAACCTGCGCGATTCCCGGCTGGCGCTCGCGCTGCGCGACGGTACGGTCGGCATGCTCAATGTCGGGGTTACCTGTGCCGCGGCGGGCATCATCGTAGGCATCGTCACCCTGACCGGGCTGGGCCTGAAGTTCAGCTCGATCGTGATCGGCTATGCCGAGGTGTTCGCGGGCGGCTTCGTTGCCGCGTTCCAGGCGGTCGGCCTGTCGCCCGGCGAGGCGGTGTTCGCGAACACCCGGCTGCTGTTCACGACCATCTTCACCGCGCTGATCGTCTGGATCGTCGGCCTGGCGGTGCCGGTCACGGCTTCGTACATCATCTGCGCGGTGGTCGCAGCACCGGCGCTGATCAAGCTCGGCGTGCCCGACTTCGCCGCGCACATGTTCATCTTCTACTACGCGGTGCTGTCTGAAGTGTCGCCGCCGACCGCACTGTCGCCCTTCGCGGCCGCGGCGATCACCGGCGGCGATGCCTACAAGACCACGCTCCAGTCGTGGAAGTACGTGATGCCCGCGTTCGTCGTGCCGTTCATGTTCGTGCTCGATCCCGCCGGGGTCAGCCTGCTGCTGAAGGTGCCGGTCGGGGGCGACTGGCTCGACGTGGCCTGGGTATGCATGACCGCGCTGATCGGCATCTGTGCGCTCGCCGCCGGTGCACAGGGCTGGCTGCTGCGCAGGACAGGCCGGTTCGAGCGCTGGCTGCTGGTGGGTGGCGGCGTGCTGCTGATTTTCATGTCGACCGTGACCGACCTGCTCGGTTTCGCCTGCATCACCGTCGCGGCAGCGAGCCAGTTCCTGCGGCGTAACCTGCCGCCTGGCCCGGCCCCCGGGGCGGGCGCCGCCTGAGATGGGAGCCTCCGTCCACGGTGAGGGGGCTCGGGCGACGGCCAGGGCTGCTGCCGCCAGCAGCGCGCCCGGAGGGGCGGAACTGGACGAGTTCTGCGATGCGATCTGGCTGGAGGACGGGCTGGCACGCAACTCGATCGACAGCTACCGGCGCGACCTCGCCCAGTTCGCCGACTGGCTGGCGCAGCCGCCGCGATCGACCACGCTGCTGGCCGCCGGCCGGGCCGAACTGCTCGAATACCTGGCGCACCGGGTACGCATCGGCGCGCGTGCATCGAGCAGTGGCCGGCTGCTGTCGGCGATGAAGCGCTTCTATCGCTTCATGCTGGTCCGTGGCCGGGTGCCGGTCGATCCAACGCTGGAGATCGACGCGCCCAGGCATATGCGCGCGCTGCCGCACAGCCTGTCCGAGGCGCAGGTCGAAGCACTGCTCGAAGCGCCGGACATCCAGCACCCGGTCGGGCTGCGCGACCGGGCGATGCTCGAGGTGCTGTACGCGACCGGCCTGCGCGTGACCGAACTGGTATCGCTGACCCTGCCGCAGGTGAGCCGCGAGATGGGCGTGGTGCGGGTCGTGGGCAAAGGCTCGAAGGAGCGGCTGGTGCCGCTGGGCGAGGCGTCGCTGGCCTGGCTGGCGCGCTACCTGGCGCAGGGGCGCGGCGACATCCTCGGTGCACGCCAGAGTACCGCCCTGTTCGTGACCGGGCGGGGCGAGGCGATGACGCGCCAGGCGTTCTGGTACCGGATCAAGCTGCACGGGCGCACCGCCGGGATCGTGCAGGCGATCTCGCCGCACGTGCTGCGCCATGCGTTCGCGACCCACCTCGTGAACCACGGCGCAGACCTGCGCGTGGTGCAGTTGCTGCTTGGTCATGCGGACATCTCGACGACGCAGATCTACACCCATGTCGCGCGCGAGCGGCTGAAGGACGTGCATCGCAAGCACCATCCGCGCGGCTGAGCCGTGCGGTCAGCGCGGCAAGGTTGCCGATCGCCGCCGCGATCGGCGATGATGCGCAGCGTCGGCAAAGACCGGCGTTCCCAGTTGGTGACGACGACGCGCCTGGCGCGTCAGGAGGAGAACCTGTGGTCCGCACCCTGCTGATTCCGTTGGCGCTGGTCTGCGCTGTCCCGATCGCCGTTGCGCAGTCGTTCCCCGCCAAGCCGGTACGCATCATTGTCGGCTTCGCGCCCGGTGGCGGCACCGATTTCGTGGCGCGCGTACTCGGTCAGCGTCTGGGCGAGGTCTGGGGCCAGCCGGTGCTGGTCGAGAACCGCGCCGGTGCAGCCGGCACCATCGGCGCCGACTTCGTCGCAAAGGCACCCGCCGATGGCTACACGCTGCTGATGGGCCATGTGAACTCGAACGCGATCGCGCCGAACGTGTTCCGGCGCATGCCCTACGACACGCTGAAGGACCTCGCGACCGTCGTCTACGTCGGCTATGTGCCGAACGTGCTGGTGCTTCATCCGTCGCTGCCGGCGAAGTCGGTGAAGGAACTGATCTCGCTCGCGCGTGCGAAGCCGGGTGCGCTGACCTTCGCCTCCTCGGGCACCGGCAGCACGCAGCACCTGGCCGGCGAGATGTTCATGAATCTCACCGGCACGAAGCTGATCCACGTGCCGTTCAAGGGCAGCGGCCAGGCGATCCAGGACCTGATCGGCGGCCATGTGTCGCTCAACTTCGACACCATGCCGCCGGTTCTCGAGCACATCCGCAACGGCAAGCTGCGTGCGCTGGCGGTGACTACCCCGCGCCGCGCCAGCCAGCTGCCGGATGTGCCAACCCTCGAAGAACTCGGGCTGAAGGGTTTCGAGATGACCAACTGGTACGGTCTGATGGCTCCCGGCGCGACGCCGCGGGCGTTGGTGAACCAGATCAATGCCGACGCGAACCGGGTGATGAAGGAGCCAGCGATCCGCGAGAAGCTGGTGGCCGTCGGCACCGACATCGGTGGCGGCACGCCCGAGGAGTTCGACGCGTTCCTGCGCAGCGAACTGGCGAAGTATGCGCGGCTGGTGAAGGCGACCGGGGTGGTGATCGACAACTGATCCCGGCAGTGCCTCTGGCCGCCGGGTCAGACTTCGGCCGCCCGCCGCTCGATCGTGATCCCCAGCTTCTTCACACCCGGCATCAGGTTCAGCTTCGCCAGCGACAGCCGCAGCCGCGGCATGCCGAACTCGCCAAGCAAGGTGGTGGCGATCAGCTCGGCGAGCGCCTCGAGCAGCTGGGCATCGTGGTGGTCGAGGATTGCACGCACCCGCGCGACCACCTTGCTGTAGTCGATGGTGTCGGCGAGTTCATGGCTGTCGGCGGCATGGCGGCCCGGCAGGTCGAAGTCGATGTCGATCTCTACCGCCTGCGTCGCCTCACGCTCCCAGGGATAGACCCCGACCAGCGTCTGGTGGCGCAGTTCCCGGATGAAGATGGTGTCCGGGGCGGGGAGGGATGCGGTTGCGGTGTCCATGGTCCGGTCGATGTTAGCGAGCATCGGGCGGTCGCGCTACACTGGACGTATGCTCGATACATCCGCCGACCTGCTGATCATCCTGGCTGCCTACCTGATCGGCTCCATCTCGTTCGCCGTGATCGTCAGCCGCTGGTTCGGCCTGCCCGACCCGCGCACCTACGGTTCGAAGAACCCGGGCGCGACCAACGTGCTGCGCTCCGGCCGCAAGGCTGCGGCGATCCTGACGCTCGCCGGCGACGGCCTGAAGGGCTGGCTGGCTGTCGCGCTCGCGCAGTGGCTCGCGCCGGCGCAGGGATACACCGACACCACGATCGCGCTGGTGGCGCTGGCGGTGTTCCTCGGCCACCTGTACCCGGTGTTCTTCCGCTTCATCGGCGGCAAGGGCGTGGCGACTGCCGCGGGCGTGCTGTTCGCGCTGAACCCCTGGCTCGGGCTGGGCCTGCTGGTGATCTGGCTGGTGCTGGCGGTCGGGTTGAAGCTGTCGTCGCTGGCGGCGCTGGTCGCCACTGCCGCGGCGCTGCCGCTCGCCTGGTGGCTGGCCATGCCCGGCGAGTACCTCGCCACGATCGGCGCGATCGGGGTGCTGCTGGTCTGGCGCCACCGGTCGAACATCCGCAAGCTGCTGTCGGGTAGCGAAAGCGGTTTCGGTGGCAAGGCTGGCAAGGAAGGTCCGACCGCGCAGCAGTAGCTGCGCCTGCGCAGCTATGCCTTGTGTTCAGGGACGCTGCAGCGAATCGAGGGGCCAGCGCGGACGCACCCCGAAGCCGCGGGCGCCGCCATCGTTGGCCGCAGCCGGCAGGCTTCCTTCGCGCAGGCGCAGCGCGCCTGCCCAGGCGATCATCGCGCCGTTGTCGGTGCACAGCGCGACCGGCGGATAGACCACGCGCGCGCCGCGCCGGCGCGCCGCGGCATCGAGCTTCTCGCGCAGTCGCAGGTTGGCGCCGACGCCACCGGCGACCACCAGCGTGTCGAGGCCGGTGCGCACGAGCGCATCGATCGACTTGGCGCACAGCACGTCGGTGACCGCTTCCTGGAACTCGGCTGCGATGTCGGCTACGGTTGCCGCAGTCAGTGCCGGCTGCGCGCGCACCAGCGTCAGCACGGCGGTCTTCAGGCCGCTGAAGCTCATCTCGAGGTCGTTGCTGGCGATCATCGGACGCGGCAGCTTCAGGCGCCCGGCCTTGCCTGCCAGGGCGGCCTTCGCCACCGCAGGTCCACCGGGGTAACCCAGGCCGAGCAGTTTCGCCGTCTTGTCGAACGCCTCGCCCGCCGCGTCGTCGAGCGTGTCGCCCAGCAGTTCATAGTCGCCGACGCCGCCTACCCGCATCAACTGGCTGTGCCCGCCCGAGACCAGCAGCGCGACGAAGGGAAACGCAAGGTCGGGCTCCGAGATCAGCGGCGACAGCAGGTGGCCCTCGAGGTGGTGGATCGGGATCACCGGGATGCGCAGCGCATAGCCGAGCGCATGGGCGACGCTGGTGCCCACCAGCAGCGCGCCTGCCAGCCCCGGGCCCTCGGTGACCGCGATCGCATCGAGGTCGGCGAGCGTGCAGTCGGCCTCGGCGAGCACCTTGCGGGTCAGTGGCAGCAGCCGGCGCACATGGTCGCGCGAGGCAAGTTCCGGCACCACGCCGCCATAAGCCTCGTGCAGGTCGACCTGGGAGTGCAGCGCGTGCGCGAGCAGACCGCGCTCGCCGTCGACCAGCGCGACGCCGGTCTCGTCGCAGGATGTCTCGATACCCAGGACCCGCATGCCATCCCCGTCAGCCGGCGCCAGGTCGCGCCGGGCCGGGCATTCTAGCGGGTCCGTGCCGGGTCCATCCGCTATCATCGACGGAATGACGGAGGAGCTTTCGATGGGCAAGCAGACGAATACCGGTGGCCGTTCCGACCTGGAACGGTTGTTCAACCCGCGCTCGGTCGCCATCCTGGGCGCGTCGCAGAACGTGAAGACGATCAGCGGGCAGCCCGCCTGGTCGCTGGCGAAGCATGGCTACAAGGGCACGCTGTACCCGGTCAACCCGAAGTACGACACGGTCGAAGGCGTCAAGTGCTACCCGTCGGTCGAATCGCTGCCCGAGGTGCCCGATCTCGCGCTGATCCTCGTCGCCGCCGCGCGCGTGCCGCAGATGCTGCGCGAGGTGGGGAAGAAGGGCATCCCGTTCTGCATCATCTTCAGTTCCGGCTTCGCCGAGACCGGTGCCGAAGGCCTCGCGCTGCAGAAAGAGATCGCCGCGATCGCGCGCGAGTATTCCATCGCGGTAGTAGGGCCGAACTGCCAGGGCATGATCGGCGTCACCGACGACGTCTACGCCGGCTTCGGCTCGGCGTTCTCCGGCGACAACTTCCGCCAGGGCTCGCTGTCGATGACGACGCAATCCGGCGGCTTCGGCTACGGCGTGATCATCCTGGCGGAAGAGTCGGGCCTGGGCTTCCGCAGCATCGTCAGCACCGGCAACGAGTCGGGCCTGACCACCACCGACTTCATCGAGTGGTTCACCCAGGATCCGCAGACCAAGGTCATCGGCGCCTACATGGAGGGCGTGAAGGACGCGCATCGCCTGCTCGAGGTCGGCGACAAGGCGCTCGATGCCGACAAACCGGTGCTGATCTGGAAGGTCGGCAACACCGATGTCGGCCAGCGCGCGGCGGCTTCGCACACCGCGAACCTGGGCGGCGCACTGGCGCTGTACGAGGCGGCTTTCCGCCAGCGCGGCATGATCCGCGTACGCGATGCGAACGAACTGATCGACTACACCCAGGTGTTCGAATGCGACAAGCGGCCGGCGGGAAACCGGGTGGCGATCGTCACCATCTCCGGCGGCGGCGGCATCCTGATGGCTGACCAGTGCGTCGAGTCGGGCCTGTCGGTTGGGCCGCTCACCCGAGACAGCGAACTGGCGCTGAAGGACATCATCCCCTCGTTCGGTTCGTGGCAGAACCCGATCGACATCACCGCGGGTATCTTCAACAACCCCGAGATGCTGGCGCAGGCGATGCAGATCATCGTCGACGACCCGTCGGTGGATTCGATCGTCGTCATCTTCGCCTCGCTGCAGGGCGATATCGCCACCCAGCGCGCGAAGGAACTGGTGGAACTGAGCGCACGCACGCCCAAGCCGATCCTCGCCGCCTGGAGCGCACGCGAGAAGTTCGCGTCCGAGGCCTACCGCATCCTGAAGGAAGGCAAGGTGCCGCGCTTCTCGACGCCAGTGTCGTGCGGCAAGGCTTTGGCGGCGCTCACCACGTTCGCCGAAGCACAGCGCCGCCGGGCGAAGGAGAAGGCCGAACCGGTGCTGTCGCTGCAGCGCCCCGATGCGAGGGCGATGCTCGCCGGCCGCAGCGCCGATCTCGCCGAGTACCAGGCCAAGGCCCTGGTCTCGGCGTATGGCATCCCGGTCACGCGCGAGGTGCTGGCCAAGGATCGCGCGGCTGCGGTCGCGGCAGCGAAGGAGATCGGCTTCCCGGTGGTGATGAAGGTGCAGTCGGCCGGCATCGCGCACAAGACCGAGGCTGGCGGCGTGCGCATTGGCGTGCCCGATGCGGCGGCCGTCGAGGCCGCGTTCGATGCGATCGTCGTCAGTGCGAGGGCGTACGCGCCCGACGCGGTGATCGACGGCGTGTCGGTGCAGGAGATGGTGTCCGGCGGTACCGAACTGATCGTCGGCGTGCAGAACGACCCGTTGTTCGGGCCGGCGGTGATGGTCGGCCTGGGCGGCATCTACGCCGAGGTGTTCAAGGACGTGTCGTTCCGCCTCGCGCCGCTGACCCGCTCGGTGGCCGAGTCGATGCTGCGCGACCTCAAGTGCTTCCCGCTGCTCGACGGCGCACGCGGTCGCCCGAAGGCGGATGTCGATGCCGTGGTCGACGTGCTGCTGAAACTGTCTGCGTTGTCGATCGACCTGAGGCAGGAACTGGCCGAGCTCGACATCAACCCGCTGGTGGTGCTCGAGCAGGGGCGCGGCGTGCGCGCGCTCGACGCGCTGGCCAAGCCGCACACGCAAGCCTGATGCCCACTCCGCAGGAGCCGCTGTCATGACCCCACCCGATACCTCCATGAAGACGCCGGCCGGCGAGATGCCCGCCGCCGACATCGGTTTCGCCCGCGGGCTGGGCGACGACGTGCTGCTGCTCAAGCGTGAACTGCGCCGTTTCATCGAGGCCGAGGTCGAGACCCGGTCGCGCTGGATCGAGGAGAACGACACCATCCCCGACGACCTGATGGCGATGGCGCGCGACCTCGGGCTGTTCGGCCTGACCATCCCCGAGGCCTACGGTGGCATCGGCCTCGACCTGGCCGGCAAGTGCGCGATGGAAGAGGAACTCGGCCGCAGCAACTACGGTTTCTCTACGGTCATCGCCAACCATACCGGCATCAGCACCAAGGGCATCGTCGACCTCGGCAACGACGAGCAGAAGCAGCGCTACCTGCCGCGCATGGCCACCGGCGAGTGGGTCGGCTGCTTCGCGTTGACCGAACCGCAGGCGGGGTCGGACCCGGCCGCGATGCGCACCAGCGCGGTGAAGCAGGGCGACAGGTGGATCCTGAACGGCGAGAAGATCTACATCACCAACGCGACCATCGCCAACGTGTTCACGGTGATGGCGGTGACCGATCGCTCGAAGGGTGCCAAGGGCATCTCGGCGTTCATCGTCGAGCGTGACTTTCCCGGACTGTCGGTCGGCCCGAACGAGCGCAAGATGGGCATGCACGGCTGCGGCACCGCGCCGGTGATCATGCAGGATTGCGAAGTGCCCGCCGCCAACCTGCTCGGGCCCGAGGGCATGGGCTATGTGCAGGCGCTGAAGACGCTGACCGCCGGGCGGGTGACCGTCGCCGCCCGCTGCTGCGGCATCATGGACCGGCTGATCGAGCGCACCGTCGACTACCTGAAGACGCGCGAGCAGGGTGGCAGCAAGCTCGCCGCCTACCAGGGTCTGCAATGGATGCTTGCCGACATGGCGCTGTCGCGCGATGCTTCGCGCCTGCTCGTGCAGCGCGCGATCGACACCATCCGCAGCGGCGCCCGCGGCACGGTCGAAGCGTCGATGGCCAAGCTGCATGCGACCGAGGCGGCCGGAAGGGTGGCCGACGCGGCGATCCAGCTGCACGGCGGCATCGGCTACATGCGCGACTTCGGCATCGAGACGATGGCGAGGGATGTGCGGATCACGCGCATCTACGAGGGGACGTCCGAAATACAGCGGTCGCTGATCGCGCGCGAGCTGCTCAAGGACTGAACGGACGCGATTTCGCGCGAATCGAAGAGACGCGCCGGGCGGGGCGCTCATGCCGCTGGCGCCGGCGGTCCGCACGGCATGATGTTCGGCGACCTGGTCGAACGGTTCAGCCGGATCGCGAAGCCTGGTTGCCCGGCCTGGAACGCGGGTGGTAGGATTCCAACTCGGAATTCCTACAGGGGTCATCATGCATGTGACCGAAAAGGGACAGGTGACGATCCCGAAGCACATTCGCGTTGCCGCCGGCGTCGCTCCAGGCAGCGAGGTTTCGTTCAGCCTCGATGGGGGGCGGATCGTCATGACCCCTGTGGCTACTGGCGTAAAGGATGATCGGCGGGACAGGCTGCGGGCTGCGGCAGCCCGGGTCAGGGAGTCGATGAAGCCCGAGTTCAGGCAACTCGGTGCAGACGAGATCATGGAGTTCCTTCGTGGCCAGGACGAGTCACCCGCCGCTGCCGGTCGTAGTCGCCGCTAGTCTTGCAGATTACGACGGAGCGGCCGGTACCCTCGTCGACACCAACGTGTGGATCGACTGCATGGACGCGGGTAGTCGATGGCACGAATGGGCGGTCGAGCACCTCCAGTTGCTGAGCGAACGGTCACCGCTGCACGTCAACCTGATTGTCTACACGGAGTTGCTGGTTCCCTGTCCGGATATCGAAGCGCTGGACGAATTGCTCGACGTCTACGAAACGCTGCGGACGCCCCTGCCGTGGACGTGTGCATCATTGACGGCCGCCGCCTTTGCCCGTTACCGGAAGAACGGCGGGGCCAAGTCGAAGCCGCTGCCGGATTTCTACATCGGTGCGCATGCGGCCGTTGCGAACCTGCGAGTGCTGACGCGGGATCCGGCACCGTACAGCACCTACTTTCCGAGACTGATGGTCGTTTCTCCGTAGTCCGGCAGGGGCTGCACGTTTGCCGGCGCTGACGGCTGGCCTGCTCGGCGTCAACGGTCGGTTGCATGGCGCACGGCGGCGATCCATGGTCGGCGCATGCGGTGGTGCGGAAGTCGTTCGTCGGAGTGGTACCGGTCCGGGTTGCCTGCTACCTTCGCCGTCCTGGACGGCCTCTCCGCTGCCGTGCGCCCAGTCTTGGTATGATCGGTATGTTGAGCCGGTGCCCCCGAAGTTCCAGGCCGCAGACCTTTGCGGCAACCATGCGGCCCCGCAGAGCAGTCCCGCGCGGTGGTTCCTGCTGTTCCGTGTGGCCTGCGGTCGGAGCCAGGCTCCCCCCAGGACGGCCCACGGCCCCCGCCGGCGTTTCAATACGGCCTCGACAGCCCCAGACCGCAGCCAGATGCCGCGCTTCCACGAACGGAGAAACACAAGATGAGTGCAACCCTCGACCTGCTGAAGATCGCCCAGGAAGAAGCCAGCGGCGACCTGTTCAAGTACCTTGACAGCATCTACAAGCGCTCGACCGTCAAGGTCGAGGGCGCCCCCGACGCCATCCTCTGGGAAGGCGGTAACGCGGCCGGTGGCGTCAAGCCGGTCGCGCATACCTTCACCGACACCTTCGCGCTCAATGGCACGCTGATGGCGCTGGACGTGCTGGGTCTGCCCTATATCGGCGTGCCGATGATGGCGCAGTACCGCCATGACACCCGGCTCGCCTGCCTCGACTGGTTCGGCAAGCTGCCCTACACGTCGATCAAGTGGTCCACCGCCGGCGACTTCCTGGTGAACGAGGGTGGCAAGAAGGTCGTCGTGTTCGGCAAGTCGGCCAACGCGCCGCTGCGCACCGTCTCCGGCGTCTTCTGCAACGTGCGCCCTTACGGCCCGATCACTGCGGTTCGGTGCATGCCCTGCCTGCCCTATTCGCAGGACAAGAAGAAGTTCAAGGTCGACCCGGAGACCGGCGTCGTCCACTCCGAGATGAACACCCCCGGCATCCGCATGGCTTACGCCGGCCGCCTGTTCCTGAAGATGGTGCACGAGACCGGCCAGCTCGGCCGCGTCGCGATGAAGCCGACCCAGGCCCAGGAAGACGCGATCAACGCCGGCCTGCTGCGCTGGATGCTCAAGGGCACCAAGTTCAAGATGGTGCGCCAGTATTCGGTCGATGCGTACGAAGAGCACAAGGACAACGTCGACGCGATCGTCAAGCTGCTTCCTAAGGACTTCAAGGACGGCATGGAGAACTGGACCGGCGAGATCAGCGAGCACATCGCCGATACCAACTACGGCCTGCTGCTGCATGACGTGATCCGCCACCGCAAGTCGATCGTGCTTGGCACCGATCTCGACGGCGACCGCCTGACCGACCTGATGGCCGACGGCCCGCAGGTGCTGCGCGATTTCGGCCAGATGGTGCTCGACCACGCCAAGACCGGCATGGACATGAACAAGGTCTGGACCGACATGGGCTTCACCATGAAGAACGGCCGCGACATGACCAGCGTGATGTATCGCATGGTCGGCGAGCCGATCTACGAACAGACCCTCGGCTCGGCCGATGCGATGCTCACCCGCCTGCTCGACGGCGACGAGACGGTCGGCGGCACCAAGGACCCCTACGATCCGCGCATCCACTTCGTGCTGATCAACGACGCGTACAAGGCCGCGAACCCGGGCCACACGCAACTGCACAAGTGGCTCGACGACCAGCTGGCGACCTTCGACTCGATCTACGATCCGAAGCGTCCGAAGTACATCGACGGCTACTTGAAGCTCAAGGCGGCGATCAAGCCGTGGGGTAGCCAGTAACCCGCTAGACCCGTGGGGAATGTGGGGGGTCAGGTCTTGAGTTTTGCAGAAAGCAAAATTCAAGACCTGACCCCCCACGTTTTTTCCCTCCACGCAAAAGACAAGACCTGACCCCACTGCACTAGACCTGACCCCACTGCACTGCACTGCACAGGACCGATGCCATGACTGCTCTCAAGGAACTCTTCGACCTCTCCGGCCGCGTGGCGGTCGTCACCGGCGGCTCGACGGGCCTCGGCCTGCAGATGGCGGAGGCCATGGCCGAGTTCGGCGCAAAGGTGGTGATCTGCGCGCGCAAGGCTGACCGCCTGGCCACCGCCGAGGCGAAACTGCGCGAGTACGGTGCCGAGGTGCTGACCGTCGCCTGCGACGTGGCGAAGGCCGAGGCGGTGGCGTCGCTGCACGATCAGGTGATGGAGCGCTTCGGTGGCGTGGACATCCTGGTCAACAATGCCGGCCGCGCCTGGGTCGCGCCGGTCGAGGACATGCCGCTGGAGCGCTGGCAGCAGGTATTCGACCTGAACATCACCGCACCTTTCATGCTGGCCCAGGCCTTCGGCCGCCGCATGATCCAGCAGAAGAAGGGCAGCATCATCAACATCGCGTCGATCGCCGGCCTGGTCGGGCGCAACCCGGACGCATACAACTCGATCGCCTACGGATCGAGCAAGGGCGCGCTGGTCAACTTCACCCGCGACCTGGCGATCAAGTGGGCGCGCCACAACATCCGCGTGAACGCGATCTGCCCGGGTTTCTTCGTGACCGACATCAACCGCAAGGTCTACGACGAGCGGCCGGAGAAGATCGACCGCGAGATCCCGCTCGGCAAGCCCGGCGGCGACAGCGACATTAAGGGTGCGGCCGTGTGGCTCGCCTCCGACGCCAGCCGGTTCGTCACCGGCGCGATCATCCCCGTCGACGGCGGCACGACGGCTTGGTAACCTGACTGCCGTGGACAGGCGCCCGCAGAGGCGCCGTCGTTCCGGACGCATGCAGCCGGCCCGATCCGGCGCTGCCTCGGCAACCAGGAGGAGAAGACGATGCGGATCCGTTCGCGAGCGCGAAAGGTGCCTTTCGTGCGGGCGGCTGCACTGGTCGCTGCCGCTGCCACCGGCCTGCTGCTCCAGGCTGCCGATGCATCGGCCCAGTCGCCGCAGGCTTTTCCGTCGAAGCCGCTCCGCTTCCTGATCAGCTTCACGCCGGGCGGCACGACGGACACGCTGGCGCGCACGCTCGCCGAGCGGATGGCGAAGGCGTGGGGTCAGCCGGTGCTGCCCGAGAACCGCCCGGGGGCGGCAGGCGTGATCGCGGCGGAGATGACCGCCCGGGCGCCGGCCGACGGGCATACGCTGCTGATGGCCAGTTCCGGGTATGCAATCAACGCCACGCTGCAGCCGAAGCTGCCCTACGACTCGGTGAAGGACATCACCGGCGTGGGGATCGTGGCCGACCTGCCGAACATCGTGATCGTGCATCCGTCGCTGCCCGTGCGCACCATCGGCGACCTGCTCGCGCTCGCACGCAAGCGGCCGGGGCAGTTGAGCTACGCCTCCGCCGGCACCGGGTCGAGCCAGCACCTGGCCGGGGAGCTGTTCAAGTCCATGACCGGCACGAACATCGTCCATGTGCCCTACAAGGGCGGCGTGCCGGCTACCACCGACCTGATCGGTGGGCATGTCGACCTTACCTTCGGCAGCACTGCCAACCTGCCGGGGGTGCGCGCCGGCCGGCTGCGGGCAATTGCGGTGACCACCGCGAAACGCTCCCCGGCGCTGCCTGACCTGCCGACCGTCGACGAGTCCGGCGTGCCGGGGTACGAAGCCCCGGTCTGGTACGCGGTGCTGTCGACCGCCGGCACGCCGCGCGATGCGCTCGACCGGCTGTCCGGCGAGATCCGCCGCTTTACCGAAGACCCGACCGAGCGGGCACGTTTCCGCGAGCAGACCGCCGACCTGCGCTGGGCTTCGCCCGACGACACGACGACGTTCGTGCACGCCGAAATCCGCCGGTGGGGCGAGGTCGTGCGCCGGAGCGGCGCGCGCACCAACTGAGCGCTCACTTGCCACTGGCGCGGCCGGCCGTGTGATGGAATCATCGCGGGTCCCGCACGGCCCCTGCGGCGGCATCGTCCGATGATCCCGCCGCGCAGCGCCGCCGCCCCGCCCGCATCCCCGGAGGTCACTGAATTGAGCACCACGATCGCAGAACAACTGCTTGCCGCGCTGAAGGAAGCCGGTGTCGACCGCCTGTTCGGCATCCCCGGCGGTGGTGCCACCGCCGAGCTGGTCAGCGCCAGCAAGGCGGCCGGCATCGAATTCGTGCTCACCCAGCACGAGACCTCGGCGATCATCGCAGCCGGCGTTTACGGCCAGCGCACCGGGACGGTCGGCGTCGCGCTGTCGGCGATCGGGCCCGGGGTAGCCAATTTCGCCAACGGGCTCGCGCATGCGATGCTCGACCGCCTGCCGGTGCTGGCGATCGCCGATCGCTACCGGGGCGGCGTGCATGAGGTCGCGCTGCGCCAGCAGTTCGACCACCTGGCGATGATGCGCCCGGTGACCAAGGCGCAGATCACGCTGCACGAGGACACCTGGGATGTCGGCCTGCGCCGCGCGTATCGCACGGCGCTGGCCGAGCGGCCGGGGCCGGTTTTCATCGACTTCCCGAACAACGTGGCTGGCAAGACGAACCGGCCCGCCACGCCACTGCGCCTGCTGCAGCCTGCGTACGAGGCGCGCGTGCCGGCCGCGGCGCTGGCCGAGGCAGCCGCAGTGATCGGTGCGGCACGCCGGCCGCTGATCCTCGCCGGCAACACTGCGCTGTCGCTGGCGGCCGGCACGCTTGCGCACTTTGCATCGGTGCTGCGCGCGCCGGTGCTTACCTCGGCCAAGGCCAAGGGCGCGATCGCCGCGGACGATCCCTGGTCGGCAGGCGTGTTCATGGGCGGCAAGCTGGAGCAGGTCCTGCTCGAACAGTGCGACTACATCGTGTTCGCAGGCTTCGATCCGGTCGAACTGCTGCCCAAGCCCTGGAAGGTACCGGTCCCGGCGCTCTGGCTCGACCGGGTGCCCAATGTCGAGCAGACCGCCGCAGTCGAGGCCGAACTCATCGGCGACCTGGCCGACACGCTGGCCGGCCTGGCCGAGGCGCTGGCTCCAGGCGGTGCGGGCGGTGCCCGCACGGCTTCGACGTGGTCGCCCGAGGATTGCAGCCGCTTCCATGATTCCGTGCGCACGCAGCTCACCGTGCCGGTGGACGGTCTGTCGCCCAACGACGTCGTGCTTGCGGCGCGCGACGCCGCCCCGCGCGACACGGTACTGGTGACCGATGTCGGTGCAAACAAGCTGCTTTCGGTCGAGTTGTGGGACGCGTATGGCCCGCACGACTTCCTGATGTCCAACGGCCTGGCGACGATGGGCTTCTGCCTGCCTGCGGCGCAGGCGGTGAAGCTGGCCGAACCGCATCGTCCGGTGCTGTGCCTGTGCGGCGACGCCGGCTTCCTGATGCGATTGCCCGAACTCGTCACTGGCCGTCTGATCGACGCCGGTGGCGTCAGGCGGCCGATCATCTACGTGATCTTCGCCGACAACGAACACAGCCTGATCACGGTAAAGCAGGGCAAGCTGGGCAAGCATGTGCACGGGCTGGACTTCCCGTCGCCCGGCTATGCCGACCTGTCCCGCGCGTTCGGCATGGCGTGCGCGGAAGTGGACAACCTGGCCGATTACCGCAAGGCGCTGGCCGAGGCGTTCGCCCGCACCGACCGTTCGACGCTGATCGCCGCGCGCATCGATTCGTCGGCGTACGCGAAGCAGTTCGACATCATCCGCGAGCTCTGACCCCCCGGGGCAGGTATCACCGCGCCCCGCGCACGGCTGCATGGAATGGTACGGTATCTGCTTCCGATGTCAGCTCGATCCCGATCCAGGAGCCGTCCTTCCATGCATGCCTTGTCATCAGCGACTGCCCTGCCCATCGCCGGGGCACTCTCGCTCTGTGCCGTCCTGTCCGCCGCACTGCCTGCGTTCGCACAGACGCCGTATCCCGCCAAGCCCATCCGCATCATCGTGCCGTTCGCGCCTGGGGGGCCGAACGACGTACTGGCCCGGCTGATCGGCAGCCGGCTCACGGAAGCCTGGGGCCAGCCGGCCATCATCGACAACCGGGGCGGCGCCGGTGGCACCATCGGCGCAGAAGCCGGTGCCCGCGCGCCCGCCGACGGTTACACGCTGACCATGGGTGGTTCGAGCAACATGACGGTGGCGCCGGCGCTGTACGCGAAGCTCTCGTACAGCCCGCTGAAGGATTTCACGCCGATCGCCAATGTCGCGCGCGTGCCCTATCTGCTGGTGGTCAACCCGCGGGTGCCGGCAAAGACGGTAAAGGAACTGGTCGCGATCGCACGGGCGAAGCCGGGCTACCTCAACTACGCATCGTCGGGCGTCGGCAGCATGTCCAGCCTCGCCGCCGAGTGGTTCAACGCGGTGGCCGGCACGAAGGTGGTGCACATCCCGTTCAAGGGCACTGCACCGGCGCTGACCGAACTGATGGTCGGCAGCGTCGACCTGATGATGGCCGACATGGGGCTCGCGCTGGCGCAGGCCCGCGCAGGCAAGATGCGCGCGATTGCGGTGACCACGCCGCGGCGGTCCGCCGGTGCCCCCGACGTGCCCACCGTGGCGGAATCCGGATTGCCGGGGTTCGAGCTGTCGCCCTGGTTCGGCATCGTCGGGCCTGCGGGCGTGCCGCGCGAGATCGTGGATCGCCTCAACCGCGAGATCAACAATGCGTTGAAGGGCGCTGAACTGCTGAAGCGCTTCGCGGAGCTGGGCTACGAGCCCGCGTACGGCAGCGCCGAGCAGTTCGCGGCGGAGATCCGCAAGGATACCGAGCTGTACGCGCGCATCATCCAGAAGGCCGGCATCAAGGCCGAACTCTGAACTTTTTTCGATTTCCAGCGGAGCCTGACCGATGAAGAACATCCTGCGTGGTCCTGTCCCTGCCCTGCATGCTGCCGCCCTGTCGGTGGTGCTGGCGTCGATGCCGACGCTGGTCTGCGCGCAGGCAGCGTGGCCCGCGAAGCCGATCCGGCTGATCGTGCCGTTCGGTGCCGGCGGTGCGTCCGACTTCGTTGCGCGCGTGATCGGGCCGCGCCTCGCCGAACAGCTCGGCCAGCCGATCGTGATCGAGAACCGGGCGGGCGCAAACGGCAACCTGGGCATGGAATTCGTCGCGCGCTCGGCGCCGGATGGCTACACCACCTTCCTCGGCAACATCGGGGCCGTGGCGATCAACCCCCATGTCTATGGCGCTGCGCTGAAGGTCGATCCGATGAAGGACCTGGCCCCTGTCGGGCTGGTGTCCGAGACCACGACGATGCTGCTGGTGCATCCGTCGCTTCCGGTACGCAGTTCGAAGGAACTGGTCGCGTTCATCCGCGCGCGTCCTGGCCAGGTGAACTATGCATCGGCCGGGGCGGGCAGCCTGAGCCACCTGCAGATGGAACTGCTGGCCGCGCAGAACGGCCTGAAGATGGTGCACATCCCCTACAAGGGCGGCGCAGGCCAGGCGGTGACGGACGTGGTCGCGGGGCATGTGACCGTGACCATCCAGACCCTCACCTCGGTGATGAGCTTCGCCCAGTCGGGCAAGCTGCGGCCGATCGCGCTGACCACCGCGAAGCGGCTCGACCTGTTCCCGAAGGTGCCGACGCTGCGTGAAGAAGGCGTGGACATCGTGTCGACCAGCTGGCAGGGCATCCTGGTCCCGACCGGCACGCCGGCCGAGTCGATCCGCAGGCTGCACGCCGCGATCAACCAGGCGCTGCCGGTGCCCGAGGTGCGCGAACGCTTCGCCACCGGCGCCACCGACGTGCTGCTGTCGGCCTCGCCGCAGGAGTTCGCCGATTACATCCGTACCGAGTCAGCGCGCTGGGGCAAGGTGGTACGCGACGCGGGCATCAAGCTGGAGTGATGCCGCCGGGCGCGGAAATCATGCCCGCGTGAACAGCCTCACCACCCCGATCGCCACGAGCAGGAATCCGGTGCCGGCGAACAGCGCCAGCGGTCCCCAGGCACTCGAGGCGCTGTCGAGGATGATGCGCCCGGTTGCTTCGTCCACCAGCACGTGCACCGATTCGCCCGAACGATGCTGCGGGGCGTGGGTCCACACGTCGGCGACGAAGACTCCCTCGCGCCCGTCGGGATGGCGGAAGCGGATGCGTGGGGCGAACAAGGTCTCGGTGGTATCCGCGCTGGCGATGGTGCGCTGCTCGACCTGCACGACCTGCGCTGGCAGGCGCAGGGCGCTGGACGGCATCGCCGCGCGCTCGCGATGCAGAACCCAGCCTGCGGTTGCGATTGCCATCCCGATGGCGACCAGCCAGGCGCCGCTGTTCACGCTGCGTCGCCTGCCGAGAACAGGATGAAGCCGCCGAGTTCGGGCGGCAGGATGACCCGCAACCGGCCATCGGGCAGCAACGTGGACGGCGTACCGCCAGCCTCCAGCGCTGCCCGGGTAGTACCCATGTCGTCGCTCGACAGCTCGTAGCCGGCGATCCAGGGCAGGGCCGGCGGCACCAGCGCCTGGTCCGGATCGAACCGAGCCCGCCATGCGGCGGTGTCCATCAGGTGCAGCGCGCCGCGCGCGGTCTGCTGCACGAACTCCGTCCCGGCCGGGCCGAACACCAGCCCCGACGGGATGCCGGCATAGCGTGCATAGCGGGTGGCCGCCTCGGCTGGGTCGGGCAGCACGAGGAACACCCGGCGCAGCCCCGTCGCCCTGTTCGGATGGTCGAGCCAGCGCTGCTGCCAGACGCCCTCGGGTGTCTGGTGCCCGCAGAACTGGATACGGCCCTCGGGCATCGTGCCGGGGGGTGTCCGCGTGACCACGAAGCGCACGGTGGTGGTACCCGACAGTGCGTCCGCCTCGCGCTGCAGGCGGACTGGTGGCAGCGGCGCGAAGCCCGCAGCCGACAGTCGTGCATGGTCAGATTCCGCGTCGGCCGTACCATAGGCGATCAAGTGCACCCCGGTGTAGCGCGTGATCGACTCGCGCAGCTGGTTGGCGACCGGGGTGTCCATGAACGGCGTGAGGAATTCCAGGTAACCCTCGCGCAGCATCACGCAGCGGTTGCCGGTGCCGGCCGGGACCAGCGGACCGTCGGCCTGCAGCCGGTGGAACTGCTCGGAGAACGGCGTGGCGGCGAAGCCCAGTCGCGCCAGTGCCACGGCCGCGGCATCCCGGTCGGGCACGAAGTGCGCGACATGGTCGAGGTTCAGCGTGCCGGCTGCGGGCACCTGCGCGTCATGCACGGGAAGGCGCGGCAGCATCAGGGGCGCCGCGCGACCATGTCGATCTCGACCAGCGCGCCGCGCGCGAGACCGGTGACCCCGACGCAGGTGCGTGCCGGCCGCTTGCCCGGCGCGAACCAGCTCGCATAGGCCGCATTCATCTGCGCGTAGTGCTCGTCGAACTTCAGCAGGAACACGCGCACCTGCACCACGTTCTCGAGCCCCAGTCCGACGCCGTCCAGCACGGTCGACAGATTCTTCATCACCTGGTGCGTCTGTGCTTCGATACCTTCGGGATAGGCCGAGTCGTTGGCGAGGCCCTCGAACGGCATCTGGCCGGTGACGAACACCCAGCCGTCGGCCTCGACCGCGTGGCTGAACGGTGCGACCGGGTCGGGCGCGCCATCGATCATGTGGAACAGCGGCATCGACATCGGAGAGTCCTCGCGGCGATCGGGATTCGGAACCGGCATCAGTAGCCGCGCAGCGGCTCGACGATATTCTTCAGCTTGCGGCCGGCAAGCCGGCGCGCGAAGTTCTCGAACCAGAAGTCGAGCAGGAAATCGATGTAGCGAGGGTCATCGCAGGTGATGTGCGGCAGAACGACCAGGTTCGGCACCGTCCACAGCGGCGAGGAGGCCGGCAGCGGCTCGGGCGAGAACACGTCCAGGATCGCGCCCGACAGCTTGCCGCTGGTCAGGCGCGCACAGAGGGCGTCGTAGTCGACCACCGGCGCGCGGCCGATGTTCATCAGCCCCGCGCCATCCTTCATCCGGTCCAGCATCGCGCTGTCCACCAGGCCCCGGGTCTGCTCGGTCAGCGGCGTGGCGACCACGACGAAGTCGGCCTTGCCGATCACCCGCGCGAGCTTCGACACCGGCACCACCGAGTCGGCCGCCTTCGCGGTGGTGCGGGTGAGCGCGCCGCTGCGGGTGACCGCGATCACGTTCACGCCGAGCTTGCGGGCACCGCGCCCGACCGCCGCGCCGACATCGCCGAAGCCGATCACCACCGCGGTCTTGCCGGCGATCGGCGAGGAGAACGCATGCGCCCAGTGCTTTGCACGCTGCGCGGTCATCACTTCCGGGATTCGTGCATTGAGCATCAGCAGGCCCATCGCGCCGGAATCCTGCGCCTTGGCCGCATGTGCGCCGCTGTTGTTGGTCAGCACCACGCCTTCGGGCAGCCAGTCGAGCGGCAACAGGCCGTCGATGCCGGCTCCGGTCGTCTGGATCCATTCGAGCCGGGGCGCCAGCGCACGCAGGTTGTCGCGCGGCGGGTCCGAGTTGAGCAGGAAGTCCGCCGTCTGCAGGGCCTCTGCCAGCATCTTGCGGTCGAAGCCGACGGTGATCTTCAGCCGGCGCGCGAGTTCCGGATGCCGCCGGACGGCCGCCTTGACGTCGCTCTCGAGCACCTGGAACTGGCGCGGCTTGCTGCTGTTGCTCTCGAAGTGCACATGGAACCTGCGCGGGGTGCTGGCGGTGGAACGTGGCATCGGGCGGGGCCTAGAGCGGGATGACCAGCAGGGTGTCGATCTGGTTCGAGTCGGCGATCACGAGTCGGCTGCGCAGCATCGGCGTATCGCCGCCGGCAGGGCCCTCGAACACGATCTCGTCCAGGTAGCGTCCGGTGGAGAACAGCTTCTGCTCGCCGTTGTGCATGGTGCGCACGCACAGGTAGTTGGTCTGCGCCTTGACGGTGAAGCAGTCGGCCGGACTGCGGCCATCCATGCCGGCCTCCAGTACCTGGGTCGGGCCGATCACGTGGCGGTAGGTATGCGGCTCCCAGACGTTCACCTGGCGCAGCGAGTAGATGCGGTCGATCATCATGTCGCGGTTGTCGCAAAGGAGCATGCCGGCCACCCAGCCGCGCGCATGGTTCTCGCGCCCGGTGACCTGGTAGCGGCCGTCCTCGGTGAAGAACTGCGGCCAGCGTTCGTATTCGCCCTCGTCGATCGCATGCACATAGTCGACCATCAGGCGTTCGATCGCGCTGCGGCGCTCCGGGGTGATCATCGGTGCATTCGTCGGGGTGTTCGTCGCGGCCATGTTCAGCTGCCCATCAGTTCGCGGTAGGCCTTGTAGAAGCCGCGCACCGAAGTCTCGGTGGCGCGGGTCGGCTGGCCGTCGGCGGTCAGGCCGCCCATCTCGACCACGGCCTGCTTGTCGCGGTCGCCCTTGATCCCCTGTTGCACGAAGCCGCCGATCGCGCCATCTTCCATCGAGATGTAGCCGTGCGGGCCGACCAGGTTGCTCTGCTTGATCCGGATCGCACGCTGCTCGGGCGTATCCTCCTCGAACGCGACCACCGTCCAGATCAGTTCGCATTCGCCCGTGCCGCGGGTGATGATCTGCCGCGTGCCCACGGAGTTCAGGATCTGCTGGAGCACGAAGCCCGGCAGGATGCTCTGCAGGGCGTTGGTGATGTTGTCGTCGTACTCCATCCACTGCGCGATCAGCGACGGGTCGTTCAGCCCGAAGTCGGACTTCATCGTGCGCAGCTTGCCCGGGGAGTATTCCTCGTGGCCCTGGTCGGTCAGCCGCTTGGCGAACACGAGGTGGTGCCAGTTCGCCGGGTCGTGGCGGATGCCGCCCTCGGCCGACAGCCGGTTGAGCTTGAACGTCGCGAAGAACGCATGCAGCAGCGACGGGTGGTGCGTGTCGCGGCTGTTCTCGATGTACAGCTTCCAGTTGTTCGGCATGATGTGGTTGTAGCGGCCGATGATCTGCATCGTCCGGCCACGGATGGTGCGTCGGATGTGCGCGACCATCGGCTCGCCCAGGTACTGCTCCAGCGGCGGCGTGGCGTCGCTGAAGGTACCGAACACCAGGCCCTCGATCACCTCGACGCGCAGCCGGGTCAGTGCATGCTTCGACTTGTCGAAGCCCTCCGGCATGCCGCCCAGGCCGCCGACGCCCTTCTCGAAGGCGATGCCGCGCAGTTCGCCCGACTGGTCGAACGACCAGGCATGGTACGGGCAGACGAAGCTGCGCTTGCCCTGGCCGCGCGAGTCGTAGCAGAGTACCGAGCCCTTGTGCGTGCAGCGGTTGACCAGCGCGCTGATGCCGCCTTCGGCCGTGCGCACGACGATCACCGGGGTGTCGCCAACCTTGGTCAGAACGTAGTCGTTCGGCTTCGGGATCTCGCACTCGAGCGAGAGGAAATTCCAGGTGGGACCGCGGAATATGCGGTCCTGCTCCCAGGCGTAGATTTCGGGGTCGCCGTAGATGTGCAGCGGTATCCGCGACAGATCTTCCGTGGGCCACCGGATGAGTTCGCTGACGGGACGCACCCCGATCGCCTGGGCCATTGCGCTGCTCCTTGCTGCTCGGTTACCTGATCTCGAACACGGCATCGACCTCGACCGCGCAGTCCGACGGCAGGGCCGCCACGCCGATCGCGGTGCGCGAATGCTTGCCCGCCTCGCCGAACACCTCGACGAACAGGTCGGAGGCGCCGTTGATCACCGCCGGCTGCTCGTAGAACTTCGGGTCGGAGGCGACGAAGCCGCGCACCGACACGCAGCGCACCGCACGGTCCAGGTCGCCGCCCAGCGCCAGCTTGAGCGCGGCGATCAGGTTGATCGCACAGACCCGGGCGGCTGCCTTGCCGCCCGCCACGTCGATCTCCGCGCCCAGCTTGCCCTGGTGGGTCACCTTGCCATCGACGCGGCACACCTGGCCGGCCAGGAAGACGAGGTTCCCGGTGATCGCATACGGCAGGTAGTTCGCGACGGGGGTCGGTACCGGTGCCAGGGTGATGCCCATTTCCGCAAGCTTGGTTTCGTACTTGCCCATCATGCCTCCTCGAGTGCAGAGCCAGGCCCTGCGACGTCCATTGTCGATGCAGCCTTACGGCGATTCATCGGCGAACCGGCCGCAAGGCTGCGTTACGTCACTTCCCGCGCAGCGGAAGCACGGCGGCGAACTTCGAGCCGCGCACGCACATCTTGCCCTTCGGGTCCTGCCACAGCTTCTCGGTCGTATGCAGGTGGCCCAGCGCGCGCGCGACGGTCTGGAAATCGTACTCCGAGAAGTGCGCGGCGATATCCTGGTAGTAGCGCGGCTCGACCTCGATCATCGCAAGCACTTGCTGTGCCAGCGCCTCGACCTTGGCGTCGGTGGCACCCAGTGCCGCCGGCAGCGGATCGGCCTTGCCCGACACGTAGTCGTCGACCTTCGCCCGATCGGCGTAGGCATAGGCGATACGCTCGAAACGCTCGACCGGAATGCCCTCGCCGATGGTCGCATCGATGCCGACCTTGGCGCCGGTGGGCACCACGCCGTGCGGCATCACCGCCAGGCTGGAGTCGAGCGGCTTGGCGCGCGCGCCGGGGATGATGATCACGTCGCGGTCGCCCTGTACCCGCGTCGCGATCGCCCATTCGACGTCCATCGCGTTGAACGGGTCGATGTCCTCATCGACGATGACCACATGCTTCAGGTCCATCACCGACAGCGCGGCGAGCAGCGCGTTCTTGCCTTCGCCGGCCTGCTTCTTGATGGAGATGACCGCATGCCAGAACGCACAGCCGCCCAGCGTGACGTTGATCGCGACCGTCTGGATGCCGGCGGTCTTCAGCGCCGAGCGGATCGCGGTGTAGCGGGTCGGCGCGGCCAGCCAGGTGTTCTCCCAGGGCATGTGCAGCGCGTAGTACACCGCATTGCGGCGCATGGTGATCGCCTTCACGCGCACCAGCGGGTTCCAGTGCAGGCCGCCCATCAGGCGGGTGAACTCGCCGAAGCGGCCTTCCGGATGCGTCCAGCCGGTGGGCAGGATCTCGGCCTCGAGCACGATCTCGGAATCGGCCAGGCAGGGCAGGTCGATCGTCTCGCACTGGGCGAAGCGCACTGCCTCGCCGCGGATGCCGCCGGCGATGGCCATCTCGTCCACCCCCAGCGGCGCGCGGAAGCCCGAGCCCATGATCTCGAACGGATGGCAGCCGATCGAGATCGAGATCGGCAGCGGCTCGCCACGCTCGAGGGCGCGGGCGGCGAACAGCCGCATGTTGTTCGGCGTGACGATGTCGATGCCGGTGAGGTTCTTCTCTTTCACCATGAACCGGTAGACGCCGGCGTTCAAGCCATGCTCCGGGTCGCGCGCCATCACCACGCCCGCGGTGATCATCGGGCCGCCGTCGTAGATGGAAGACATCGGCACCGGCAGCTTGAACAGGTCGACGTCGTCGCCCTTGATCACGATCTCCTGGCAGGCGGCCTTCTCGATGTAGACCGGCGGGATCGGCTTGACGATGCCGCGCTGCAGCTTGTGCTCGATCTCGGCGTAATCATCGACCCCGATCGACAGCGTCGCGCGCTTCTGCGAGCGGATGATGCCCGACACCACAGGCATGTCGTAGCCGATCACATCGTGGAAGTAGAGCGCCTTGTCGGACTGGTCGACCAGCGTCGCGATGTGGCGGATGTCGACCGGCTGCTTCAGGTCGACCAGCTCGCCGGCCTCGCGCAGGCGGTCGAGGAACTGGCGGAAGTCTTCCTTTTCGTAGGCCATGGCGGGCTCAGCCTTTAGCGGGCGCCGGAGCGGGCGGCGCGGTGAAGTAGGTGCCGCGGCCGCTCGCGCACAGGTTGCCCGCCGCGTCGTAGACATAGGCTTCGGCACAGGTGAACTGGCCGCCGAAGCGCACGATCTTCCCGGTGCACTTCAGGTCGCCCTTGGCCGCGCGGTGGTAGTCGACGCGCAGGTCGATGGTCGGTACCGGGTTGCCGTTCTTCACGGCGATCGCGTAGTCGGCTACCACGTCGACCAGCGCGGCGAGGATGCCGCCGTGCGTATAGCCGCCAGCGGGGTTCACGACCCACTCCTCGCGCCATTTCGCGGCCATCTCGATGGTGTCTTCGCCGACCGAGGTGACGGTCAGGCCGAGCCATGAGTTGAAGGGGCTCTTGGCCAGGCGGGCATTCAGTTGTTCCGGGGTGGGCTTGTCTGCCATGCTCGATTCTCTCTGTTCGGGTGGTTGCAGGGGGGGCGGAACGCGTGCGCAGCGCCCCGCCGCGGTGCATCAGGGGGTGACGACGACCTTGCCGAAAACCTCGCGGTTCTCGATCAGAGCGAGGCCTTCCTTCGCCCGCTCGAGCGGCAGCACGACGTCGATCACCGGCTTCATCTCGCCCTTCTGGATCATCTCCATCAGCGCGCTCAGGTTCTCGTTGTAGAAGCTGTTCGAACCCTTGATGTTCAGTTCGAAGCTCCAGATGTAGCGCAGGTCTTCCTTCGGGTCGAAGCCGGCGGTGGCACCACAGGTGAGGATGCTGCCGCCGCGCTTGGTGCACTTGAGCGACGGAGCCCAGGTGTCACCACCGGTGAAGTTGATCACCACGTCGACGCCGCCCTCGTAGGTGCGGCGCTGCGGCTTGCCGAACTTCTCGTTCACCCACTTCGAGAAATCGGTGGTCTTGTAGTTGATCACATGGTCGGCGCCGAGGTCCTTCAGACGCTGGATCTTGTCGTCGCTCGAGGCGCAGGCGATGACTTCGGCGCCCAGCATCTTGGCCAGCAGCACGCAGCCGGTGCCCACGCCGCCGGAGGCGCCCAGCACCAGCACCTTGTCGCCCTTCTTGATCGTGTTGTGGGTGACGATCATCCGGTGCGCGGTGCCATAGGCGACCGGCAGTGCGCAGGCTTCCTCGAACGTCACGCCGTCGGGCATGCGGATCAGCTGCTTCTGGTTGACCAGGCACTTCTCGGCCAGGCCGCCGTCCATCATCTCGCCCATCAGGCCGATCTTCGGGTCGAGCGGGTTCACCAGCACGCGGTCGCCGACCTTCCAGCCTTCGACGCCGGCACCGACTTCGATGATCTCCCCGGCGAGGTCCAGGCCGATGATTACCGGCAGCGGGACCTTGATGCCGGGCATGCCGCGGACGGTGAACACGTCGTGGTAGTTGAAGGAGGTCGCGCGGGTGCGCAGGATGACGTGGCCTTCCTTGATCGTCGGATCTCGGTAATCGGCGATGTACTCGAGGTTGTCGAGGGGGCCATGGGACTTGAGCACGACTGCGCGCATATGGGAACTCCGTATCGATGTGGATGATGTATGGACGGCTGGCGGTCCGGACGGTACCGGATCGCAGCCTCAGGCTGGCATCGGGTAGATGCGGTTGACGCCGGTGGTGATCTTGTCTTCACCGACGCCGTATACGTGGATCGAGATCGCGATCGAATCCGACCGGTTGACGATCCGGTGGATGCCTTCGTGCCCGCTGTCGAAGCACGAGTCGCCGGCTGCGCGGCGCACGGTGCGTACCTCGACCGGGTGCAGGTCACCCGGTGACAGTCGGTAATGACTCTCCGTGATTTCGCCAGCGTACACGCCCACTGCGCACCAGGTGTGGTGGCCGTGCACCGGGCTGCCCTGGCCCGGACCCCAGACGATCGCCAGTATCGAGAACAGGCCGTTGGGGTCGGCGTACACCAGGTGCCGGGTGTAGGTGTCGGGCTTGCTGATGCGATGTTCTTCCGCCAGCAGGTCGAGATCGACCAGTGAGCCGCGGATTGCCGACAGCACGTCCTGCGGCCGGACTTCGCCATCGGCCAGCGCGGCGGCGGCGGTGCCGTCGATCAGCTTCTGCATTGAAGGCTTCATCCGAGGTCTCCGGTCGGGATTGCCATGGTCATCACGGCGCGGCTCTTCAGGGCGGCGGTCAGCACCATGTCGCGCGCGGCCTCGATCTGCTCGCGGCAGATCTGTTCCGCGGTGATGCCGTCGCCCCGCCGCAGCGCCTTCACCAGCGCGCCATGCTCGTGCTGCATTTCAGTCGTGCGGTCGCGCGAGGTCAGTCCCATGTGCAGCAGTCGAGTCATCTCGTCGAGCAGCGCCTCGATCGTGTGCGCGAGCCGCTGGTTGCCGGTGGCCTGGGCGATCGTCACGTGGAAGCTCGCGTTGGCCTCCAGGAACCGGTGCGTACTGGCGATATCGCCTGGCCGATAGCCGGCGCGGCAGACATCGTCGAGCAGCTTCAGCCGGCTGGCATCGACCTTGCCTGCGGCGAGCCGCGCGGCCTGCGGTTCGAGCATGAGCCGCAGTTCGAAGATGTCCTGGATGTCCTGCAGCGTGACCGGCGAGACCACGTAGCCGCGCCGGGGCATCGCGCGCACCAGCCCCTCGTGGGCAAGCCGCTGAAGGGCCATCCGGATCGGCGCCTTGCCGAACCCGTACTGCGCGCCCAGCTGGGATTCGGAGATGCCGGATCCGGGCGGCAGCATGCAGGAGATGATGTCATGCTTGATCCGGTCGTAGGCCTGGTCATTCAGAAGAGGACCGGCGCTGTCGGCGGTGGCCGCGGCGGCAACCACTTTCGGCGCGCGCGCCGGGTTGATCGCGGCAACGCCTGCGGGAACGGTCAGGTCGTTCACGCGGCCTCTGGCGGACAGGACGGCGTGCGGGGCTGCGGCTGGGATCGGGCGAAAGCATGAATCACGATGCGAATAGTCTAGAAAACCTGATCTGACATGTCAAACAACTTCTCTTGGCATGTCTGAATGCATTTCCACCGCTGCACGGATAATCCGCGCAGCGTCCGCGTCTACAACCCGCCCGAGGTCCGCCATGCCTGTCTTCCATCGTGCCCGTTCCCTCCTCGCAGCCGTTTCCTGCACGGCCGCTTTCGCGCTGGCGCTGGCAGGGCCGGTCCAGGCCCAGCCGGCCTGGCCAGCCAAGCCGGTGCGGCTGGTGGCAGGCTTCGCGCCGGGCGGCATCTCCGACATCCTCGCGCGCGTGGTCGGTGCCCGGCTGGGCGATGCGCTCGGGCAGCCAGTGCTCGTCGAGAACCGGGCCGGCGCGGGCGGCACCATCGGCGCGGACTTCGTCGCCAAGTCGGCGCCGGACGGCTACACGCTGTTCCTCGGCGTGAACGCAACGCAGTCGATCGCGCCGTCCCTGTACCCGAAGCTGCCGTACAACCCGGCCACCGATTTCGCGCCGATCACGATCGCCGCGGTCACGCCGGTGCTGCTGGTCACGCATCCATCGTTGCCGGTGAAGAGCGTGAAGGACCTGATCGCGATCGCGCGGGCCCAGCCGGGGCAGCTCAACTACGCGTCCACCGGGACCGGCGCATTGCCGCACCTCACTACCGAACTGTTCAGCCTGCGCGCCGGCGTGAAGATGAACCATGTGCCCTACAAGGGTGGCGCGCCGGCGATGATGGACCTGGTCGCGGGGCAGGTCTCGCTGATGTTCGACAACATCCCGACCGCGATCGCGCAGGTGCGCGCGAACAAGGTGCGCGCGCTTGCGGTCGCGCAGGCGAAGCGGACGCCGGCGGCCGCCGACATCCCGACGATGGCCGAGTCCGGGTTCCCCGGCTTCGAGGTGCTGTCCTGGCAGGGCTTCCTCGCCCCGGCGGGCACGCCGGGGGCCGTGGTGAACCGGCTCAACGCGGATATCCTGAAGGTGCTCGCGCAGCCTGACGTGCGCGAGCGGCTGACGGCGCAGGGCATCGAAATCCGGACATCGACACCCGCCGAATTCGCCGCGATCATCCGCGCCGACGCCGAGATCTGGGCAAAGGTGGTGAAGGCGACCGGCACGAAGATCGAGTGATGCCGGCGGCATTGCCCGGCCGTCTGCCGCTGGCTGCGACCGTGCGGCAGGGCGGGCCTGTTGCGCAGCGATCCCGGCTTTTGCCCTCGCGCCGTCGATCCTTGCGTGTACGCGCACCGCTACGGGATCGCGCCGCGGCTGAGCGGCGGTGCGCTCGGATCCACGAGGCCGGACTCCGCCGCGATGCGCGCGGACAGTCTCAGCAGCAGCCGGTCGTTGCCTCGTGCCGACACCAGCGACAGGCCGATGCCGACCGGCTGGCCGGCGTCGTCTACGCCGAGCAGCGGCAGCGTCACCTGCGGCAGGCCGCACAGCCCGGCGATCGCGAGGTTCACATGGGCGCTGCGCCGGAACATCTCCAGTTCATCGAGCGTCGCGTCGCGGCGCGGGGCGATGTCGTGGGTGGTCGGAACGAGCAGCACGCCGTGCGTGCCGAGCAATGCGCCGAGGCGGGCGGCGATCCTGCGCCGGACCGGCTCGGCGGCCTGCACGTCGGTTGCGGTGATCGCGGCCGCCGCGGCGAAGCGGGCATCGTTCCCCGGCTGCATCCGGCGCGGACGTGCGCGATACCACTCGCCGAACGTGTTCCACATCTGGCGGCCCTGGAACGGCCAGAACGCGTCCGCGTGGTCGGCCGGAGCACCGGAGCAGGCGGTGACCGGTCGTGAGCCCAGCCGTGCCGCCGCGTCGTGCAGCCGCTGCGCCACTGTGGGTGTGCACAGGTCGAACAGGTCTGCCGCGTGGATCAGGCGTCCCGGCGGGGCGTCTCCGTTATCCAGTGGCGGCGGCAGCAGGACGTCGCCCACCCGTGCCAGCAGGCCGGCCTCGCGTGCAAACCAGCCGCAGGTATCGAAGGCCGGTGCCAGTGCGAGGCAACCGGAGAGCGGTATCGCGCCGTGTGTCGGGCGCATGCCGTACAGGCCGCAGAAGGTGGCCGGTACCCGTACGCTGCCGCCGGTGTCTGTGCCGATCGCGAAGTCGACCAGGCCTGCGGCGACGGCCGAAGCCGAACCCGACGACGATCCGCCGGGCACGCGCCCGGGCGAGAGCGGATTGAGCGGCATGCCGTCGCCGGAGGTGTTGCCTAGCAGGCCGCAAGCGAGCTCGTCGGTGATCGTCTTGCCGTCGAGCGATGCACCGGAATCGAGCAGCCGACTGATGGCCCAGGCGGTCGCGCGCGCAGGCCGGGCGTCGGCGGCCCAGTCGTCGTTGCCGCCGCGCGTCGTTTCGCCAGCGACGTCGTAAAGGTCCTTCGCGGCAAAGCGCAGATCGGCGAGCGGGCCCGACGCCGAGCCTGCGCGCTGCAGCCGCGGCCCGGGGATGAACGGCCCTGACGCCGGCGCCGTGCTGCCATCGGTTTCGCTGGACGCTGCAGGCGAGGTCATCGTACGAGCACTATACCGCGCCGGAATCGTTCTAAACTCGGGCGCATGGACAATGCATCTGCGGCGTACGCGAGCGTCGGCCATCCGGTGCGGCGCACGGAGGATGAACGCCACCTGCACGGTGCAGGCCGCTTCGTCGCGGACATCCCGTGGCCCGGTGCGCTGCACCTCGCATTCGTGCGCAGCACCGTCGCGCACGGCGTGGTGCGTGCGGTGCGTGCGCCGGCGCTCGGGGCCGGCGAGTCGTTCTGGACGGCAGCCGATCTGCACGATCTCGCGCGGCCGATCGTCGCGAAGCTGAATCGTCCCGGGTTCCAGGCCGCCGCCTATCCGTGCCTGGCGACCGACCGGGTGCGCTTCGCGGGTCAGACGATCGCGGCGGTGGTCGCATCGAGCCGGGCGCGGGCCGAGGACCTCGCCGAGCAGGTCGAGGTCGACATCGAGCCGTTGCCGGCGATCGCCTCCGCGCGCGCCGCGTTCGCGCCCGGCGCGCCGCTGATGCATGAGGGCTGGGCGGGCAACCACTTCATGAAGTTCACCCGGACCTTCGGCGACTTCGATGACGCGGTCGCGCGCGCCGAGGTGCACCTGACCCGGCGCTACCGGATGGAACGGCTGGCGCCGTCTCCCCTCGAGACGCGTGGCTGCCTGTCGGTGTTCGACCGCGCGCAGGGCCGGCTGCTGTTCCATACCTGCTGCCAGCGGCCGCACATCCAGCGCGATTTCCTGGCCGAGCAGCTGATCGGCATCGACCAGCACCGCATCCAGGTGGTGGTGCCCGATGTCGGCGGTGCGTTCGGCGTCAAGACCAACCTGTATCCGGAAGAGCTTGCGGTGGCCGCGATCTCGATCAGGCTCGGCACCGCGGTGCGCTGGATCGAAGACCGGATGGAGCACCTGCTGTCCGCCTGTCATGCGCGCGAGAACGACGAGACCGTCACCGTCCACGCGAACCGCGATGGCGAGATCCTCGCCCTGGAAGCCGAATACCTGGTCGACGGTGGCGCCTACTCGATGCTGCCTTCGACCAGCGCAGTCGAGGCCAACATGTCGGCCAACGTCATGCCCGGGCCGTACCGCATCCGCAACTACCGCGCGACCGCAATGAGTGCCTGCACCAACAAGGCGCCGACCGGCCCGTACCGGGGCGTCGGGCGGCCCGCGGCCTGCTTCGCGATGGAACGCACGCTGGACGAACTGGCCCATGTGCTGGGCATCGAGCCGCACGTGCTTCGGCGGCGCAACCTGATCCCCACCGATGCGTTTCCGTATACCTCCGCGACCGGGCTGGTCTACGACACCGGCAACTATCCACCGATGATGGATACCGCAGTGCGTGCGCTCGGCCATGCAGAAGTGCGCGCGGCGCAGCAGGCCGCACCGGCGGATGCACGCGAACGCATCGGCATCGGCTACGCTTGGTACGTCGAGCAGACCGCGCACACGGCGAAGGAATTCTTCGCGCGCGGCTCTGTCGTGCTCTATGGGTTCGAAAGTGCGCGCATCCGGATGGACATCGCCGGTTCGCTCACCATCGAGACCAGCGTCTGCTCGCACGGCCAGGGCCATGCGACGACGCTCGCCCAGATCGCGAGCGAGGTGACGTCGATCCCGATGGAGCGGATCAGCGTGCGTGCCGGCGATACCGATGTCGTGCCCTACGGCAACGGCACCTTCGCGTCGCGCTCGGTCGTGCTCGCGGGCGGCGCGGTACACCAGGCTTGCGGGCGCCTGGTCGACCGGCTGCGCGCGATCGCCGCGCACTTGATGCAGGCCGCGCCCGACGGGCTCTCGGTCGGTGCGCAGGCCGTGCACGGGCCCGAGGGTACTGCGCCGCTGCCGTTCGCGCGGCTTGCCCAGGTGGCGCTGCAGTACGTACATGAACTGCCCGACGGCATCGAGCCCGGGCTCGAGTTCCTCGCGAGCTATCGCCCGCCGGTCGAGACCGGCGCCTTCTCGGCGGGCGTACATGCGGCCCGGGTCGCGGTCGACACCGAGACCGGGGCCGTCCGGCTGCTCGACTACCTGGTCGTCGAGGACTGCGGACAGACCATCAACCCGATGATCGTCGACGGGCAGGTCTACGGCGGTGTCGCACAGGGCATCGGACAGGCGCTGCTGGAAGAGATCCGCTACGACGATCAGGGACAGCCGGGCACGGTCACGCTCGCCGACTACCTGTTGCCGGGCTTCGGCGAAGTGCCCGAGGTGCGCATCGAGCACCAGCACACGCTGTCGCCGTTCACCGCCTACGGCATGAAGGGCACTGGCGAGGGCGGCTGCATCGGCGGGCCGGCCGCGATCGGCAACGCAGTGACCGATGCCCTGCGCGGGCTGGGCGTGTCGGTGACGCGCGCACCGGTCACCGCGCGCGATGTTTGGACGGCGCTGCAGGCGGCGCGCGCGTGCGCGGGCACCGGCGACCAGCACGCCGGGCCGGCGTTCACCTGGATGCCACCGCAATGAAGCCGGTGCCGTTCAGTTACCGGCTTGCAGCCTCGCTCGAGGAGGCGGTCGCCGCGCTCGCTGGCGCCGGTGCCGACGACGATGTACGCGTGATCGCCGGCGGCCAGAGCCTGGGTCCGATGCTCAACCTGCGCATGGTGCGGCCGACGCTGCTGCTCGACATCCATCGCATCGAAGGGTTGCGCGCGATCGACGTGCTGCCCGACGGTGGGGTGCGCATCGGTGCCTGCGTGACGCATGCGATGCTGGAGGACCTGCCTTCCGGCGATCGGTTGCCGCCCGGGCTCGCCGACGTGCTGCGCCATGTCGCGGGCGGGATCGCCTACCGGGCCATACGTTGCCGCGGCACCATCGGCGGCAGCCTCGCGCATGCCGATCCGGCGGCCGACTGGCCGAGTGCGCTGGCCGCGCTCGGTGCGACGATCGAACTCGCCGGGCCTGCCGGCTGGCGCAGCGTGCCGGCGCGTGCGTTCTGCCTCGGCCTGTTCGAGACCGCGATCGAGCCGGGCGAGGTGGTGGCTGCGGTCGTGCTGCCCGGTTCCGCCATCCGTCGCTGGGGCCATCGCAAGCACTGCCGCAAGGTCGGCGAGTTCGCGCATGCAATGGCCGTCTGCATCGACCGCGGCGGCGAGGACATCGAGGTCTGGCTCGGGGCGACCGGTGGCGCGCCGGTCGCGATCGCACTCGACCATGCCGCGCTCGCCGGCATCGGCGGCAGCGAAGCGCAGCGGCGTGCGGCCCTGCGCGAGCGCATCGCGGCGGCGCTGCCCGACTCGATCGCCCCGGGCGATGCCTACGCGCGGCACCTGCATGCGCAGATGGCCGGCGAAGCCGTGAACGACATACTGGTGAACCGATGATGGATGCTCCAGCAGAAGCCGCGATCGACCTGCAACTCACCGTCAATGGCACTGCACGGCAGGTCCGTATCGAGGCGCGCACGTCACTGTGCGACCTGCTGCGCGACGCGCTGCACCTCACCGGCACGCACGCCGGCTGCGAGCACGGTGTCTGCGGCGCATGCACCGTGTTGCTCGACGGCCAGCCGGTGCGTGCCTGCATCACGCTGGCTGTGGCCTGCGACGGACGCGCAGTGACTACGGTCGAGGGGCTGTCCGGCTCGCTGGTCGAGCGCCTGCGCGAAGCCTTCCATGCAGAGCATGCACTGCAGTGCGGCTACTGCACGCCCGGCATGCTGGTGTCCGCGGTCGACCTGCTCCAGCGCAAGCCCTGCGCGGGGGAGGACGAGATCCGGCGCGACATGTCGGGCAACCTGTGCCGCTGCACCGGCTATGTCGGCATCGTGCGCGCGATCCGCTCCTGTGCGCACAGCTGAGCGCAGCCGCGCCCCGGCGTCCCTGGGCGCGGCTTGCCGCCACGCGCCGTTGGGGCGACCATAACGTCTTTCGATCTGTACGCGACCTTTCCACGAACAGGAGAACAGCCATGTCCCGCCTCCGTCACATCGCCCTCAGCGTTCCCGATCCGTGGAAGGCAGCCCAGTTCTACATGCAGGCGTTCGGCATGAAGAAGGTCGGCGAGACCGATTCGTCGCTGGCGCGCGGCGTGTACCTCACCGACGGCTTCATCAACATGGCCCTGCTCAACTACAAGTCGGACGAAGCGGCCGGTGAAGAGCGCGGCAAGGACTATGTCGGCATCCACCACTTCGGCTTCTGGGTCGACGACGTCGAGCAGACCGTCAAGGATGTCGAGGCCGCCGGTGGCAAGTACTACATGGGCGAGGTGCCGGTGCTCAGCAACATCTTCTACGAAGTGAAGGTGCGCGACCCGCATGGCGTGATCATCGACACCACCGCCCACGGCTGGGGTGGCGCTTCGAAGGACGGCACCGGCCAGGATGTGCACGTGAAGCTGCGCCATGAAGGGCTGGTCGCCGATCGCGTCGGGCTCGCCGAAAAAGTCGGCTGAGAAAATCCGGGTCAGACCCTGGGGTCAGACCCGGACGTCGTGCGCCTGACCGTGGGGTCAGACCCCGGTCTTTACTGCACGGCGTTGGCGCTCTTCAGGCTGTCGAACAGGGCGCCGCGCATCAGGAAGGCCTTGTGCAGTCCGATGTCCTCGCAGGTGCGCCGCATCTCGTCCAGGTTCTGCCGGCGCTTGACCGGGTCGCTCTCTTCGAGCGACTTCTTGTTGCGGATGGTCTGGGCCTGCACGAAGTCGACCTGGGCCTTGCGCCGCTGCCGCGTGTAGCGGTCGAGCAGGTCGGGCGATGCGCCGTCGAAGCGGATGGCGGCCAGCTTGTCGGCGAGGTTCATCGCGTCGTGGATGCCGCCGTTCATGCCCATGCCGCCGATCGGGTTGTTCACGTGCGCGCTGTCGCCGGCGAGCAGGACGCGGCCCCGATTGAATGTCTCGGCGACCCGCTGGTGGACCTTGTACAACCCGACATAGGCGATGTCGTAGCCGCCGGTGCGCGGGAAGAACTTCTGGAAGCGCGCCTGGATGCGCTCGTCGCTCAAGGCGACTTCGTCCGGCTCGCTGGCCGGCACCGGGAAGATGCCGCGCCAGATGCCGGGTTCGCCCGGGCCCTTCACCTTGAACAGGTTGAGCCACTCGTCGGGGTCGGAGAAGTAGTTGCGCGTGCAGAAGCCGGCACTGGTGCCGAGGAAGTCGAAGGTAGTGCCGATCTTCAGGAAGCGCTCTTCCCAGGTGAAGCCCTCGAATGCGATGCCAGCCAGCTTGCGTACCGTGCTGCGGCCGCCGTCGGTGCCGATCACGTAGTCGCCCTGCAGCGTGCGCGATTCGCCATCGACTTCCACCGTGAGGGTCACGCCGTCGGCCGTCTGTTCGAGCCCGGTCAGCGTGTGTGAGAACAGCACTTCGGCACTGCCGTCGGAGGGCAGGTGGGCGAGGGCCGAGCGCGCGAGCTTGTACTGTTCCCACTGCAGGCAGAACGGATACCTCACCTCGTCCTTCAGCAGCCCCAGGTCGAACTCCGCGATGCGCTCTCCCGTCACGCGGTCCCAGAAGTGGAACAGCGGCGACTTCAGCCCGGTTTCCCAGCCGTCTTTCTCGATGCCGAGCGCCTCGAGCATCTCGATGGTCGGCGGATGCACGGTCGCCGCACGCTGGTCGTCCACCGGCCCGGGGTTGGACTCGATCAGCGTCACCGGAATGCCGCGCTTCGCCAGCGCCAGCGTCATCACCGCTCCGACCGGGCCGGCCCCCACGACGTAGATGCGATCGGACGTTCCTGAAGGTTTCGACATCTGCTTCTCCGGTACATGCCGCGCTGTCGCCGGTCGGCGCTCGCGATCGAAGATCGATCCTCCATCGTACCAAGTGATGACGCGCGACGGCAGGGCCGCACCGGCTGTCGTTCGGCGGGTGCGCCCTGGTGCATCGATGCACCGGGCCGGTGCGCGCCGGTCGCGCGCAGGATTCCCGTGGCGCGGGCATCATTGGCGATCCGATCGACCCGATGCATGGTGCAGGATGAATGCCGGCAAACCGACCACGCCGTTTCACCGCATGCCCGTCGTTCCCATCGCGCTGGCGCTGCTGTCAATGCCGATGCTGCCTTCGCACGTGTCTGCCCAGGGCGCTCCATCGCTGCCCGCAAAGCAGATCCGCGTGATCGTCGCGCTTGCGCCCGGCGGCGGCACTGACGTGGTGACCCGCATCGTCGCCTCACGGCTCACCGATATCTGGGGCACGCCTGTGATCGTCGAGAACCGCGCCGGCGCCGGGCAGATCATCGGGACCGAGTTCGTCGCGCGGGCACTGCCCGATGGCGCGACGCTGCTCGCCGTCACGCCTGCGCATGTGATCAACGCGACGTTGCACGAGAAGCTGCCCTACCGCTGGGATCGCGACTTCGTGCCGATCGTGAACATGGCGGCAACCGCCAACGTGCTGGTCGTGCATCCGTCGCTGCCGGTGAAGACAACCAAGGAACTGATCGCGCTCGTGCGCAGCCGCCCCGGGCAGATGCATTACGGGTCGAGCGGTGTCGGTGGCGCGTCCCACCTCGCGTTCGAACTGTTCAACGCGATGGCGAATCTCGACCTGGTGCACGTGCCGTACAAGGGCGGGCCACCCGCCGTGCAGGATCTCCTCGCGGGGCAGATCTCGCTGCTGATGGGCAACATGCCGTCGGTGCTGCAGCACGTTCGCTCCGGGCGCATGCGCCCGCTGGCCATCGCGAGCAGCCGACGCTCGCCGCTGTTGCCCGAGGTGCCGACGGTGGCCGAGTCGGCGCTGCCCGGCTACGAGGCGGCGAACTGGAACGGGCTGGTCGCCCCCGCAGGGGTGCCGCAGGACCTGGTGATGCGCTACAACGCCGACGTCGTGCGGGTGGTCACTGAACCTGCCATCCGCGAGCGCCTGTCGTCGAGCGGCTTCGACCCGATCGGCGACACGTCCGCGCAGTTCTCCGCGTACCTGAAGGCCGAGTTCCAGCGGTGGGCGACGGTGATCCGGTTGCGCGGGATCAGGGCCGAGCAGGCGCGGCGCTCTGCCGTCGCCTGAAGCGGCCTGCGCTCGAGCCCGGAGTCATCGACCTGCCCGCAGTCATCGCCCTGGCGGCTGCGTATCGCCCAGCAGGCGCTCGAGTTGCCGGCGCAGGTCTTCGAAGTCGATCCGTTCCGGGGAGGCGCTGCCTGCGCCGCCGGGCGCGGCGCGCGGTACCGTGTCTTCCGGGCGCGGGAGCGCCGGATCGCCCGTCACTGCGGCCGCGCCAGGTTCCGCGCCCGCAGGCGCATCGGGCGCGCTCGGCGGCAACGCGTCCGGCACGGCGGCCGCCTCCGGGGACGCACGGGTGGCGACCGCGGCCGTGGGATACGCAGGCCGTGGATCGGGAGGGGGCCCCCCCATCATCGGGAAGTAGATCCAGAGCAGGCTGAGCATGCCTGCAGCCACCATCAGGAAGAACAGCAGGAACATCTGGGTCCGGTCCCGGCGCGCTCGCGGCTCAGCCGCCGCGGCCGCTGCGTTCCGCCTGCTGCCCGGCCCACCACTGCTGCAGCCAGCCGGTGTTGCCGCCGAGTGCGACGATCTCTTTCAGGCTGTCGGCCAGCGGCGGATACTCTCGTCGCGTGCTCCGGGTGTGGTTGATGAACATGCCGCTGTCGAAATCGACCTCGAGCTCGTCCCCGGTCTCGCATTCCTCGGTCGCGCCCTGGCAGTCGGTGAGCACGCGCAATCCGGCACCGATCGCACCGCGGTAGCCGAGGAAGGGCATCGACTCGCATACCAGCCCGAGGCCGAGCGCCTGCATCGCGATGTAGCCATTCATCTTGGGGCCCATGCCGAAGCTGCGGCCGGCGACGACGATGTCGCCAGGCCTGCAGCGCGAGTGGAAACCCGGATCCGTCTCCTCGAACAGGTGCGGGATGATTTCGACGGGATCCATGTGCCGGCCGGTCACGATCCATCCGGGCACGACGCCGCCCTGGTGCTGGATGTCGTGGCCGAGCACCCACGCGCGTCCTCGCAACCGCCAGTCGTGGCGTTTCACCGGGTCGGGTTTGCCGATGGCATTCATGGCTGCTTCGCTCCGTTGGTTCGTTCGATCAGGCTTCGGGCCGCATGCCGGGAAGTCACTGGACGAAGTCCATCACCGTGCGTGGATCGACTATACGGCCGGCGACCGCCGATGCGGCCACCGTCGCCGGATTGCCGAGGAAGAGCTTTGCGTCCTTCGGGCCGATGCGGCCGTTGTTGTTGCCGGCGAACGTGGAGATGGAGACCTCGCCGCCATCGACGGGGCCGATGACGCCATCGTTGCACACGCCGCAACCCGCGGGCAGCATGACCGCGCCGGCGTCGATGAAGACCTTCATCAGGCCGTCGTCGAGCATCCGGCGCGACGACCCTGTGCTGCCCGGCGCAATCATCATCCGGACACCCGGGGCGATACGCTTGCCCGCGAGCGCACGCGCGGCGAGCTGCAGGTCTTCATAGTGGCCCGAGCCACAGGAGCCGATGAACGCATGGTCGACCGCGGTGCCGGCGACTTCGGAGACATCGACCGCCCGGTGCACGCCGCCGGGCAGCGCGACCTGCGGCTCGATCGACGAGATGTCGAGCGACAGCCTGGCCTCGTAGTTCGCGTTGTCGTCCGGGTACACCGGGGTGAACGGACGCTGCGCGACCGCTTTCGCGCGCTCGAGGATGGCCGCCGAAGGGGGGAAGAAAGTGCCGTAGGCGCGCACCTCCGTCGGGGAGCTGCACAGCGCGGTGCGCTGGGCGAGGTCGAACTGATCGAGGTCGCCGGCGAATTCGAGCACCCGATAATCCGGGTTCACGCCCCAGCTACCGCCTTCACGGAAGTGCTTCGCGATCACGAAGCCGATGTCGCGGCCGAACACGCCCGGCCGTGCGCGTCCGGTCAGCGCGAGGCGGATGGTTTTCGGCACCATCACCCAGTTGGTGCCGGTGGCCAGCACCCGGCTGATCTCGGACCCCATCCGGAAGCCGAACGCGCCGATCGCACCTGCATTGGTCGAATGCCGATCGTTGTCGAAGTAGAACATGCCGGGCAGCAGCAGTCCCGATTCCATCGGGAAGATGTGGCCGTGGCCGCCCTGGCCGACATCGTAGAAGCGGCCTACGCCCCACTGCTTCGCGGCCCGGCGGTTGGCGGCGCCGCGCTCGGCCGAGCGGGCGTTCGGGTAGATGACCTCATGGTCGGTGACGATCATCACGCGCTCCGGCTGCGCCAGCCGGTCGATGCCCAGCTGGTCGAGCTCGCGTTTCGCCGACAGCACCACGCCGTCATGGATCATCACGAAATCGGGCTGCGGTTCCACCACGTCGCCGGCGCGCAGCTCGCTGCGGCCACTGCACGAGGCCAGGACTTTCTCTACCGCGGTCATCGGCATGCTGGGTTCCTGCTCAGGTTGCTGCGCCAGAGGACGCTGTCGGACGCCGATTATCGCCCGCCGCGGGTCGGTCGCGTTCGCGGGCGACCTACTCCAGCGTGATCTTCTGCTCGCGGATGATCCGGCCCCAGCGCGTGGTCTCGACCTTCAGCCAGTCGCCGAACTGGGCCGGCGTGCTGCCCACCAGTTCGGTACCCAGCGCTTCCATCTTCTCGCGGACGTCGGGCGCAGCCAGCGCCTTCACCAGCACGCTGTTGAGGCGCTCGATGATCGGGCGCGGCGTGCGCGCCGGCGCCAGCATGCCGCTCCACGACTGCGCCTCGAAACCGGGATGGGTCTCGGCGATCGTCGGCACGTTGGGCAACTGCGGCGTGCGCTTCGATGACGACACCGCGAGGGCGGTAAGCCGGCCACCCTGCAACTGGGGCAGCACCAGTCCGATGGACGCGATCATGGCCTGCACCTGCCCGCCCATGACGTCGGTGATGGCCGCGGCGCCGCCCTTGTAGGGCACGATCGTGATGTCGATGCCGAAGGTGGTCTTCAGCAGTTCGGTGGAGAAGCGGCTGGACGTTGCCAGCCCCGGCACGGCGAAGGTCATGCCACCTGTGCCCTTCGCGAAGCGCGCCAGGTCGGCCACGCTCTTCACCGGCACCTTCGAACTCACCACCAGCACCTGTGGCTGGCGCGCCATCAGCGAGATCGGCACGAAATCCTTCAGCGGATCGTACTGGACGTTGTTGTACAGGAACGGGTTGGTGGCGAAGCTGTCGAACACCGCCGCCAGCGTATGGCCGTCCGGCGTCGCCTTCGCCGCCAGGTTGGTGCCTGGAACGCCGCCGGCGCCGGGCAGGTTCTCGATCACGATCGGCTGGCCGAGCGCCTCGCTCATCCTGGGCGCCACCAGCCGCACCAGCACGTCGGTGACGCCGCCCGGCGGGTTGGGCACCATCATCCGGATCGGACGTACCGGATAGTCTTGTGCGTGCAGTGGCGTGGATTGGCCGGCCGCGACCAGCAGTACGCAGGCGCACGTCGCCGCGAGGATTGCAATCTTCATGAGGTCACCGGAAAGTAGCGGCCCAGCCAGTCGCGCACGACGTTCCATACGCGCTGGTTGCCTTCGGCCAGCATGAAATGGTCGGTATCGCCGAACAGGTGCAGGTCGACCGGCGACTTGGCGCGCGCGAACATGCGCAGCGACTGTTCGGTCGGCGTCACCGTGTCGAACGAACTGTGCAGCAGCAGCAGCGGCCGTGGCGCGATCCGATCGACCACGTCTTCCGCGCGGAAATCGAACATGCTCTGTGCCGTCTCGGCGGTGAACGACTGCAGCGAGCCCGGCAGGATCTCGCGCGTGAGTCCGTGGCGGACCGGCACGATGTCCATCCGCGGCACCATCAACGATTCGCCGGTGCGCTCGCGGTGCCGGCGGCCTTCGGCCAGCATCGCGGTGAAGCGCGCCCAGGCCTCGTCGCCGGGATGCTGGCCGCGGAACTTGATCTCGCCATGGCCCCAGCCGCCGGAGGAGATCACTGCGGCGACCCGCTCGTCGACGCCGGCGGTGTAGACCGCGACCGCCGCACCGAAGCTGGAGCCGACCACCGCGATGCGCGCCGGGTCCACGCCTGGATGACCGGCCAGGAAGGTCAGCGCGGCGCGCGTGTCCTCGACCTGCTCCAGGCAGATCAGGTTGCCGCGTACGCCCTCGCTTTCGCCGCAGCCGCGCATGTCGAAGCGCAGCGTCACGTAGCCGAGCGATTCGAGCACCGCGCACGGGCCAAGCACGTTGCCGGCACCCTTGTGGCTGCCGAAGCCGTGCAGTACCAGGAAGGCGGGACGCCGCTCGCCGGAACCGAGCACGTCGGGCGTGCGCACGACGCCGGCCAGGCGCAGGCCGCCGGAATCGAAGTGTATGGACTGCTCTGGCATCTGCGACCTCAGTCCGGGACCGCAGGCCTGGCGGTGGCACCGCCGGCAGCTTCGATCGCCTTCACCGCCGCCAGCGACGGCCGGACATGGCCGTCGGCCTTGAGCGGGATGCCCGCCGGGAGGTGCCATTCGCTGAAGCGATTGACGCGGAAGTTGCGCGGCTTCCAGCGCTCGGTCACGTAGTCCGGATCGCAGAAGTACTCGATCGCGCCGCCCAGCGGGTTGCGGAAGTACCAGAAGTAGGCCGACGAGATCGGATGCCGGCCCGGCCCGATCTCGGTGCTCCAGCCCTGCCGCGCGAACGCCAGGCCGCCGCCGAACACCTCGTGCACGTCGCCGACCTCGAATGCGACATGGTGCAGATCGGTCTTGCCGGTGCGACTCTTCATGAAGAACAGGTTGTGGTGCTCGCTGCGTTTAGCCCAGCGCAGGAACACGCCGGCGCCGCCGACATAGCGGTCGGACAGCCAGAAGCCGAGCCGATCCCGGTAGAACGCCTCGGCGCACTTGACGTCGGTGACCGCGAAGACGATGTGGCCGACCTTCGACGGGCGCGCGCCGTCACGACAGGCGGTGGCCTCGCGGTCCACCCGTGCGCGGCCCTCCGGACGGTTCCAGACCGTGGCCGGCCGGGTCGCCGGCTTGCGCGGCTTCCAGACACGGATGCCGATGTGGATGCCCAGATCGTCGATGGAATGGACGGTGCCGTCGGCATCGCGCGTCACTTCCCGGTCTCGGGCCAGGTCGGCGGCGATCGCATCGCGCCGGGCGGCGGTCGCCACGCCGAACACCACCTCTCGGAACGAAGAGCCGCCCTCGAGCCTGGGCGGCAGGCCGGGCGTGTCTTCCGCCCGCACCTCGATGCGGTTGCCGGCGGACGTCTCGAACACCAGCCGGGTTCGCGTCGCGGATACCCTGGCCAATCCCCAGTCGGTGAACAGGCGTTTCGCCTCCGCCATGTCTGCAGCCGTGTAGGTGATCGATGCGATGCCGGTGAAATCCATCTGTCTATCCCCTGTCTACGCGCCGGCATGACCGACGCGGTCAGATTATGTACCGGCTGCGGCAACCTCGGCGTTGGTCTGGCACTATCGGCATCGTCCCGTGTCGCCAAGGCGCCGGGCTTCAAGCGCCCGTCGGCCGCGCAGCGGCACGCGGAGGCGCACAACTGGCGAGGACAGGCAATGAAGATCACCAGCATCAAGCATTACGCGGTCCACCCGGGCTGGCGCAAGAACCTCATCTTCGTCAAGGTCGAGACCGACGAAGGCATCCACGGCTGGGGCGAGGCCTACTCCCAGTACGACCGCGACAAGGCGGTGTGCGCGCAGCTCGATTCGCTGTCGCCCTACCTGATCGGGCGCAACCCGTTCGACATCAAGCACTTCACGAAGTTCGCGTTCGACGATTACGCGGCCCGGCGCGGCTCGGTCGAGGTGTTCTGCGCGATCAGCGGCATCGAGCAGGCGCTCTGGGACATCGTCGGCAAGGCCTGCAACCAGCCCGTCTACAACCTGCTCGGCGGCCGGGTGCGCGAGAAGATCCGCGTCTATGCCAACGGCTGGAGCTACGGCATGGACCAGCCGTCCGACTATGCGCGCGCAGCCGAGAAGATCGTCGCCGCCGGCTGGACTGCGCTCAAGTTCGATCCGCTGCCCAAGCCCTGGCGCAACTGGATCCCGCGCGAGCACGAAGAGCGTGCGGTGGCGGTGACCAAGGCGATCCGCGATGCGGTCGGGCCGGATGTCGACCTGCTGATCGACCAGCACCGCCGCCTGGCGCCGATGCATGCGATCCGCCTCGACAAGCGGCTGGCCGAGTACAACATGTACTGGATGGAAGAGTCCTGCCAGGCCGAGTACCCGGACGAACTCGCGGAGATCCGCCGCAACATCGGCATCCCGGTGTGCATCGGCGAGGCCACCTACACCAAGGCCGGCTTCCGGCCGCTGCTCGAGAAGCGTGCGGCCGACATCCTGAACCCGGACGTGGCCTGCGTCGGCGGCATCCTTGAACTCAAGGAGATCGCCGCGATGGCCGAGTCGTTCCTGGTGGCGATGTCGCCGCACAATTACAACTCGACCACGGTGGCTACCGCCTCGACGCTGCATGCCTCGGCGACGATGCCCAACTTCATCATCACCGAGTACTTCCTGCCGTTCGTCGAGTTCGGCAACCGTATCTGCCTGAACCCGCCGCAGCCGAAGAACGGCTACATCGAGCTGTCCACCGCGCCTGGCCTGGGCATCGAGATGGACGAGAAGGCGCTGCAGGAAATCCCTGCGCAGGTCTACAAGATGCGCAAGCTGCCGCAGGTGTCGGACGAGGGGCCGTGAGCATGGCGCACGAGAAGATGCTCGAGGAACTGGCCGCCCGCCGCGCGAAGGCGCTTGGCATGGGCGGCCCGGACAAGCTCGCGAAGCGTAAGGCGCAGGGCGTGCTCGATGCCCGCTCGCGCCTCGACCTGCTGCTCGACGACGGCAGCTTCGTCGAGTCGGGCCTGTTCGCGACCTCGTTCCGCGCCGAAGACCGCGAGCGCACGCCGGCCGACGGCAAGGTCGCGGGCTTCGGCCGCATCGAGGGCCGCGACGTGGGCGTGGTGTCGAACGACTTCACGGTGCTGGGTGCCTCGAGCAGCCAGATCAACGGCAAGAAGATCAAGCACGTGAAGGACATCGCCAACGCCAAGGGACTGCCGATGGTGTTCCTCGGCGAGTCGGCGGGTGCGCGCATCCCCGACCGCATGGGCTCGGCCGGGCGCGCGATCCTCGGCCAGGACCCGACTGAGTACCAGCGCATCCGCACCTCGCCGTGGGTATCGGCGCAACTCGGCGCCTGCTTCGGCTCGTCGACCTGGTATGGCTGCATGTCCGATTTCGTCGTCATGCGCAAGGGTGCGCTGATGGCGGTGGCAAGCCACCGGGTGACATCCTCTGCCATCAGCCAGGAGGTCGATCCGGAGGAACTCGGCGGCTGGAAGCTGCTGACCGGTGTGTCCGGGCTGGTCGATGTCGCGGTCGACACCGACGCCGAGGCGATCGACACGGTGAAGCGCTTCCTGTCCTACCTGCCCTCGAACTGCAACGAGGCGCCACCGGTGCTGGAAGCCTCGAAGGTGGCTGCCCATGACCAGGGCCGCCTGCTCGAGATCCTCCCGGAACTGCGCACCAAGGTCTACGACGCGCGCAAGCTGGCCGAGGTGATCGTCGACGTGGACAGCCTGTTCGAGATGAAGCCGAAGTTCGGCCGCTCGATCATGACCGCGCTCGCCCGCATCGACGGACGCACCGTCGGCATCATCGCCAACAACCCGATGTTCAAGGGCGGCGCGATCGACGTCGACGCCTGCAACAAGGCGACCAGCTTCCTGGTGTTCTGCGATTCGTTCAACGTGCCGATCATCCTGATGGTCGACCAGCCGGGCTTCCTGATCGGGCTCGAAGGCGAGAAGCGCGGGGCGGCCGGCAAGATCATCAACTGGATGAACGCGCTTGCACTTGTCACCGTGCCGAAGCTCTCGATCATCGTGCGCAAGAGCTACGGCCAGGCCTACCTGAACATGGGTGGCGGCCGCAACTCCGACGAGGTCGCGGCCTGGCCGACGGCCGACCTCGGTTTCATGGACCCGAAGGTCGGCGCCAGCGTGCTGGCGCGCGAGGGCGAGAGCACCGAGGCGACGAAGTCGATGAGCGACTCGCTGGTGCGCGACACCACTGCATGGGGACTGGCTTCGTTGTACGAGGCGCATGCCGTGCTCGATCCGCGCGAAACCCGTGGCTGGCTGACGGCGATGCTCGACGTCCACCGTTCGCGGCTCACGCGCGGCGTTGGGCAGCATCGCCTCGCCAACTGGCCGACCAGCTACTGAGGACAGCTTCGATGATCATCGACTGCGATACGCATATCCTGCCGCGCGACAGCTATGGGCGCATCGACGGGCCGCTCGCGGCGCTGGCGCCGCGGTTCACGGTGGATGCGGACGGATTCATCAACGGCACCGTGTTCCCCGGGGCCCCGGCACCAGTGCCGGGCGCGACGCCGCTGCCGTCGCCGGGCTCGGGCTGCCGCTATCCCGGCATGTACCCCGGGCCGGAACGCGCGCAGTTCTTCGCCGGGCAGGGCATCGACCGGGAACTGGTGCTGCCGCAGTTCTCGGCAATGCTGTTCTCCTACCTGGTCGATGCGCCGCTCGCCACCGCGATGGCGCATTCGTACAACCTGTCGATCCTCGATGCGATGCGTGCCGAGCCGGACCGGATCATTGGTGCCGCGCTGGTCGCGCTGCAGGACGTGGACGGTGCCATCGCCGAGATCGAGTGGGCGCATGCCAACGGCTTCAAGGCGATCGCGATCGACAAGGTGTTCCCGGTGGCCGCGCATCCGTTCTCGGAGACGCTGGGCAGCCACCGCGAACTGTGGCCGTTCTTCGCGCGCGCCGCGCAGCTGAAGATGCCGCTGATGATGCATTCGATCCAGCATGGACACCGGCTGAGCAACCTGATGTTCTTCCAGTCCGACGGGCTGGAGCTGTTCGCGCCGACCGAAGGCCACCTGAGCCTGGTGTCGCTGGTGACCAGCGGCCTGCTCGACGAATATCCCGACCTGAAGTTCGTCTACACGGAAGCCGGCACCGCGTTCATCCAGCCGCTGGTGCAGAAGCTCGATGCCGCGCTCGAGAAGCCGCCGCTGAACTACGATGACGAGGATGCCTCCGCGCGCTTCCATCGCCGGATCGTGCCGGGTACCGAACGCTCCTCGGCCGGCAAGCGGCTGACCGCGGCCGACGTGTACGAGGTGAAGAACCGCAAGCCGGCCAGCCATTACTTCCGCACCAACCTGTTCTTCACGATCGAGACAGAAGAGCCCGGATTCGCCGAGGCCGTTGAATTCCTTGGCGCTTCGCAATTCCTGTTCGCGACCGACTATCCGCATGACGATCCGGGTGGCCGCATGAAGATGAAGGACGTCCAACTGCTGCGCGACCTGCCGGGCATGCCGGAGGCGTCGAAGGACATGATCCGCAGCGGCAACGCAGTCGCGCTGCTCGGGCTCGACAGCTGAGCGTTCTGCGATGAGCCGGATCATCCAGCGCAGCGGCCGCAGCACGATGCCGGTGGCCGTGGCCGGCGATGGCTGCTGGATCGTCGACCATGACGGACGTCGCTACCTCGATGCCTCGGGCGGGGCTGCCGTGTCGTGCCTGGGCCATGGTCATCCCGAAGTGGTCGAGGCGATCCGCGAGCAGGTCGGCGCGCTCGCCTATGCGCACACCAGTTTCTTCAGCAGCGAGCCGGCAGAAGCGCTGGCCGACCATCTCGTCGAACACGCCCCGCCGGGCATCGAGCACGTCTACTTCGTGTCCGGGGGATCCGAAGCGGTCGAGGCCGCGCTGAAGATGGCGCGCCAGTACTTCGTCGAGATCGGCCAGCCGCAACGCAGGCACTTCATCGCGCGTCGGCAGAGCTACCACGGCAATACGCTCGGCGCGATGTCGGTCGGGCAGCGCGAATCGGCGCGTCGGCTGTTCGAACCGATCCTGCTGCCGGTCACGCACGTGTCGCCCTGCTTCCCGTACCGTTACCGGCCCGTCGGCGAATCCGACGAGGCCTACGGGCAGCGGCTCGCGGATGAACTCGAGCAGGCGATCCTGAAGCTCGGGGCCGACTCGGTGATCGGCTTCCTTGCCGAGACCGTCGGCGGTGCCACCGCGGGCACGGTGCCGCCGGTGCCCGGCTACTTCGAGAAGGTACGCACGGTCTGCGACCGCTACGGCGTGCTGCTTATGCTCGACGAGGTGATGTGCGGCATGGGCCGCACCGGCACGCTGCACGCCTGCGAGCAGGAGGGCGTGGTGCCCGACATCATGGTCGTGGCCAAGGGGCTGGGTGCCGGTTACCAGCCGATCGGCGCCACGCTGGCGAGCGAGAAGGTCTACCGGCCGATCCTCGAAGGCTCCGGCTCGTTCTCGCACGGGCACACCTATATCGGCCATCCGGTCGCCTGCGCCGCAGCGCTTGCGGTGCAGACGATCGTGCAGCGCGACAGGCTGCTGCCGCGGGTGCGGGCGCAGGGCGAAAAGCTGCAGGCCGCGCTGCTCGACCAGCTCCGCGAACATGCGCACGTCGGTGACGTGCGTGGGCGCGGCCTGTTCTGGTCGATCGAACTGGTGGCCGACCGGGCCGACGACGCACCGTTCGAGCCTGCGCGGCGCATGCACGCACGCGTGAAGGCCGAGGCGATGCGCCAGGGGCTTTGCGTGTATTCGATGGGCGGCACCATCGACGGCGAACACGGCGACCATGTGCTGCTGGCCCCGCCGTTCATCGTCGACGACGACGAGGTGGTCGAGATCGCGCGCCGGCTGCGGGCCGCGGTGGACGCGGCGGTGCGGACACCCATCTGACGCAGGCCCCGGACGCAGGCCGCCGCGCCTTCGCTTCAGCCGATCGCTGCCGCCACCGCATTGCCCATGTCGCTGGTGCTGCCGCTGCCGCCGAGGTCCCCGGTCAGCGCCCGGGCATCGGCGATCACCGCGTCCATCGCCGCGTCGATCGCCGCTGCAGCCGCCACCGCTTCCGGCAGCCCGCGCTGGTGTCCCAGCCATTCGAACAGCATCTTTCCCGACATGATCATCGCGTAGGGGTTCGCGATGTTCTGGCCGGCGATGTCCGGCGCGGAGCCGTGGGTGGCCTGTGCCATTGCCTGCTGCGCACCGATGCAAAGTCCGGGGGCAAGGCCGAGGCCGCCGACCAGGCCGGCGCCTTCGTCGGTCAGGATGTCGCCGAACTGGTTGGTGGTGACGACCACGTCGTAGGGCTGCGGCTTCATCACCAGCTTCATCGCGAAGCCGTCGACCAGCACCTCGTCGAAGGACACGTCCGGATACTCCTGCGCGACCTTGCGGCATTCCTCGGCGAACATGCCGCAGGCCAGCCTGAAGATCGGCTCCTTGTGCACGGCGGTGACGCGCTTGCGCTTGCGCGTACGTGCGATCTCGAAGGCGGCACGTGCGACCCGGTTCGAACCCTTCCGGGTGATCACCCGATGGCCGATGGTGATGTCGTCGTTCGGGCGGAACTCGCCGGTGCCGGCGAAGGTGACGCTGCCCGACTGCATGCCTTCGGTCACCTCGCGCAGGAACACGATGTCCACGTCCTTGTGGATGGAGGCGATGTTCGGGTAGGACTTCACTGGCTTGACGTTGGCGAACAGTTCGAAGAGCTTGCGCAGCGGCGGGTTGATCCAGGTGGCGTCGCCGCGCGGGTAGGCGTTATGGCCGATCGGCCCTTGCAGCCAACCATCGACGGTCTTCAGTGAATCGACCGTGAACTGCGGCATGGAATGTCCATGCGATGCGTGCCCGGCCCGGCCGATGGGCAGCGGCAGCCACTCCACTGCCAGGCCTGCCCTTGTGGCGGCGGCCTTCATGACCTTGACGGCTTCCGGCACTACCTCGAGGCCGATGTCGTCGCCTTCGAGGATCGCGATCCTGAGCTGCATGATTCCTCCGGTGTGGGTGCGCACGGGCGCTGCTGGATGGGGGCCCGATGCTACTATCGAACGCGAAATACAGCGTCCTCCGTCTGCACCGGCAGGGCGCGCAACATCCGGCATGGCCGGAGCAATCGCCTGACCCGCTGGAGGAGCCGAACCATGAACACGCTGTCCAAATCGTCCTGCCCGATGCCCGCCCGCAATGCAGCGGCCGAGCGCACTGGCGTGCATGTCGCGGCTGCACTGACGCTCGCCTGCTCGGCCTTCGCCGGCCTGCTGCCGGGCGTGGCGTTGGGTCAGGCCTGGCCGGCGAAGCCCGTCCGGATGGTCGTGCCGTTCGCGCCCGGGGGCAACACCGACATCATCGCGCGGGTGATCGCTCCGCGCATGGCCGAGTCCCTTGGCCAGCAGGTGCTGATCGAGAATCGCGGCGGCGCGGGCGGGGTGATCGGCAGCGAGATCGTCGCCCGGGCCACGCCCGACGGCTACACGCTGCTGATGGTGTCGGCCTCGCATGTCATCAACCCGGCGATGGTCAAGAAGCTGCCGTTCGATGCGGTCAAGGACTTCCAGCCGATCTCGCTGGTGGCCGACGTGCCCACGGCGCTGATCGTCCATCCGTCGCTGCCGGTACGCAACGTGAAGGAGCTGATCGCACTCGGGCGCAAGCGGCCCGACCAGGTGAACTACTCGACGGCCGGGCGGGGCACCGTCGGACACCTGTCGGGCGAACTGCTCAATTCCGCGGCCAAGGTCCGGTTCACCCATGTCCCCTACAAGGGCGCAGGTCCGGCGCTGGTCGACCTGATCGGGGGGCAGGTCGAGTTCCAGTTCGCCAGCCTGCCTGCCGTCATACAGTTCGTGCGCTCCGGCAAGGTGCGCCTGATCGGGCAGGCCGGCGTCAGGCGTTCGTCCGCTGCCCCCGATGTCCCGACGATGGAAGAGTCGGGCCTGCCGGGCTTCGTGGTGTCGAGCGGCTTCGGTATCCTCGGGCCTGCCGGCACGCCGCGCCCGATCGTCGATCGGGTGCATGCGTCGATCCGCGCCGCGCTCGGCTCGGCCGACGTGAAGAAGGTCTTCGCCGACCAGGGTGCCGATCCTGTCGGCAGCACGCCCGAAGAGTACGAAGCGTTCAACCGCAGCGAGATCGCGCGCTGGCAGAAGGTCGCGCGCGAAGCGAACATCGCGCCCGAGTAATCCATACCCCACGGAGTAGAGCATGAGCGCTGCAGTCAAGCCGATCGACCCCAAGCAGGCCCAGGACCCCGCGCAGGTCGCCGACGCCACCCGCCTGGCCGCGCAGCATGCGCTCGCCCAGAGCTTCTCGACGCTGCAGGAGATCGTCGCGGCCGCCCGCCGCAATCTGTCGCAGGGCACCTGGGACATGCTGTCCGGCGGTTCCGATTCCGAAGCGACCCTGCGCCGCAACCGCATGGCACTGGACAGCCTCGCATTGCGCCAGCGCGTGCTGGTCGACGTGCGCCAGCTCGACACCACCACTTCGCTGCTGGGCAAGCCGATGCCGGTGCCGATGTTCATCGCCCCGATCGGCAACTACCTGCAATACGCCGACCCGCGCGGCGCGGCTGCGGTGGCCGTCGCTGCGGTGAAGAAGCACGTACCCTGCTTCGTCAGCACCGCCGCCCGCCCGGGCCTGGACGTCATCGCGAAGGAAGCGGGCAAGCCGCTGATCTTCCAGCTGTATGTGCGCGGCGACAAGGTCTGGGTAGGGGATATCCTCGACCGGGCGAAGTCACTCGGCTACGACGCGCTGTGCGTGACCGTCGATCGCGCGTACTACAGCCGTCGCGAACGCGACCTGATCAACCACCAGCTGGTGCGCGAGGGTGGCGGCGATGCGTCGCACCAGGCGAGCCTCACCTGGGACTACGTGCTCTGGATGAAAGAGCGCATGGGCGTGCCCCTGATCCTGAAGGGCATCGCTACCGGCGAGGACGCGAAGCTCGCCGTCGAGCATGGCGTCGACGTGGTCTACGTCTCGAACCATGGCGGACGCCAGCTCGACCATGCGCAGGCGAGCATCGAGGTGCTGCCGGAGGTGGCCGAGGCGGTGGACGGCCGCGCCGAGGTGCTGATGGATGGCGGCATCCTGCGCGGCACCGATATCGTCAAGGCAGTGGCGCTGGGCGCGAAGGCGGTCGGCATCGGCAAGCTGCACGGCTGGGCGCTGGCCGCGGCCGGCGAGCCGGGCGTGATCCGCATGCTGGAACTGCTCGAGCTCGAGATTCGCAGCGCGATGGGGCTGATGGGCGTCACCTCGTTGGCCCAGCTCACCCCGAGGTCGGTGCGTTCGGTGCCACCGATCTCCAGCGGCAGCGTGACCAGCGCCTATCCGATGTACGAGGCAGCGCTTCGCCACGGCGAAACCCGGCCCTGATCCCACGCCTGTCGCGTGTTCGAACCAAGGTCAGACACGGTCTTCGCGCTTGCTGGCTGGGTGGCCGCGGGTCTGGCGCTCCGACGTGAAATCCGGGTCTGACCCCATTTCCCTTATCGTGCCGTTCCCGGCGGATGGGGTGACGGACCTCACCGCGCGCGTGCTGGCGCGCCACCTGGAGTGCCGCTGGTCGGTACCGGTGAAGGTACGCAATGTCGCTGGCAGCGGTGGCACGACCGGCACGCTGGAACTGCTGGGCGCAGCGCCCGACGGTCGGACGATGATGCTGAGCGCGACCGGACAGGCGACCCAGAACCCGGCGATCGACAGCACCTTGCCCTACCGATGGCACGATCCGCTGCCGGTCGTGCGCGTCAGCGCGAGCGCGCTTGCCTTGGTGGTGCGCGGCGATTCGCCTTGCACGGCGCTCGCCGACCTGCTGGCACAGGTGCGCGCGGCACCGGCCAGCCACCGTATCGGCACCTCGGGCACTGGCGGTGCCTCCATCCTCGCGCTCGCGCGGTTGCTCGATTCCGGCGGTATCGCGCTGGCCGACCTCGGTCGTGTCACCTTCCATGGGGGTGCCGCCATCCTGCAGGCAGTGATCGACGGGCGGACCGACCTTGCCGCCCAGTACGTCGGCGAGATGGGAGACCTGCTGCGCTCGGGAATGCTTCGTGCGCTCGCGGTCAGCGGCGATCGGCGCACGGCTGCCTGGCCAGACGTGCCCACGGCGCTCGAGTGCGGCTTGCACGGCTTCGACCTGCTTGGCTGGACCGGTATCGTCGGCCCGCCCGGGCTCGATGCCGGCATCGTCGATCGGTGGGTCGCCACCGTCGGCGACCTCGCGCAGGACCCGGCATTCGTCGGCGAGATCGAAGCGATGGGTTCCACCGTCGCCTGGCTCGACGCCGCCGGTTTCCATGAAGCGCTGAAGCAGGAGTACGAAGTTGCGCTCGCCACGGCCACGCGGCTCGGCCTGCGCCGCTGAAGCAACGGCGCCGGGGCGATCGACCGCGCCGGATGCATCCAGAGGAGAAACCAAGATGAAACCGATCGCCGCCGTGGTTCCCGCGGCCCTGGGCACGCTGGGTTGCGTGCTCGCATGGACGTGCGGCCAGCCGGCTGCGTTCGCACAACAGGCCTTTCCATCGAAGCCGTTGCGTGTCGTCATTCCCTGGCCGCCCGGCGGCGCCAACGACATCGCCGGGCGCACCGTGATGCTGCGCGTGGCCGATACGATCGGCCAGCCGGTGGTGATCGACAACCGGGGCGGCGCCGGCGGCACCATCGGCACCGACCATGTCGCCAAGTCTGCGCCCGACGGCTACACGCTGCTGGTGCAGTCGGTGACCCATGTCGCCAACGCCCATCTCTACCAGAAGCTGCCGTACGACACGCTGCGCGACTTCGCGCCAGTTGCGCTGCTCACTGCGCAGACGGCCGTGCTGGTGGTGCATCCTTCGTTGCCGGTGAAATCGGTCAAGGAATTCGTCGCACTGGCACGTGCCCGTCCTGACCAGCTGATGTATTCGACCGCCGGCAACGGCAGCATCCCGCACCTGTCGATGGCCCTGTTCGGGTCGATGACCGGCACGAAGCTGGTTCATGTGCCGTACAAGGGCGGTGGCCCGCAGGTGGTCGGCCTGCTCGGCGGCGAGGCGCAGGCCTCGCTGGCGACCATCGCATCGGTGATCGCGCACATCAAGACCGGCCGCCTGCGCGCGCTCGGGGTCGCCTCGGCGCGGCGCTCGCCGACCCTGCCCGACGTGCCGACCATCGCCGAATCGGGCGTGCCCGGCTACGAGCTGAGCCCCTGGATCGGACTGATGGCGCCGGCGGCGGCGCCGCGGCCGGTGATCGACCGCCTCAACGCGGAGGTGAACCGCGCGCTGAAGCTGCCGGACGTGGCCTCGACGCTGTCGGCGCAGGCGCTCGACCCCTGGGGTGGCACGCCGGAGGAGTTCGGGGCGCGGCTGAAGTCCGACTTCGTCCAGTACGGCAAGCTGATCGCCCTCACCGGTGCCCGCGTGGAGTAGCAGGGCGGTTGCAGGGGGGGGCGGCACGCTCCCTTCTTTGTGGTAAGTATTGAGCGTCACCACTCAGCGCGCGACCGCGTGTCGCCCCGGAACGCATGGCCGACCTTCTCGTCTGCATTACCTTCGACTTCGACGCCATGTCGGGGTTCATCTCGCGCGGCATGACCTCGCCCTCGCCGATCTCGCGCGGCGAGTTCGGGCCGGCGGCTGCGCCGCGCATCCTCGAGATGCTGCGCCAGCACAAGGTACGCAGCACCTGGTGCATCCCCGGCCACACGCTCGAGACCTATCCGGTGCAGTGCAAGGCGGTGTTCGACGCCGGCCACGAGATCGCGCACCACGGCTGGACGCACGTGCCGCCGGCGCAGCTCACCCGCGAGCAGGAAGCGTCCGGCCTGGCGCGCGCCAACGAGGCGATCAAGCGCCTGACCGGGCAGTACGCGCGCGGCTACCGATCACCGTCCTGGGACCTTTCCCCGCATTCGGTCGAACTGCTGCTCGCCCATGGCTTCCGCTACGACAGCTCGATGATGGGTGACGACTACACGCCCTACCGCGTCCGCCAGGGCGACATCATCGAGCTCGAGCAGCCGGCGGTGTTCGGCAAGCCGACCCGGCTGATCGAGCTGCCGATCTCGTGGTCTCTCGACGACTATCCGGTGTTCGAATTCATCCGTACCGCGCAGACGCTGCTGCCGGGCAATTCCAACGCCAACCTGGTGGTCGACAACTGGATCGCCGATTTCACCTGGATGCAGCGCTCGATCAGCGACTGGGGCGTGCTCACCTACACCTTCCATCCGTTCGTGATCGGCCGTGGCCATCGCATGCTTGCGCTCGAGAAGCTGCTGGTCGCGCTCGCCGCCGGCGGGGCCCGTTTCGTGACCATGGAAGAGGCGGCTGCCGCCTATGACCACCGGGCGCCGTTCGCGCCCGCCTGATGCACACTGCACGCAACGAGGAGTCGACGATGGGCTGGAACAGACGGATGCGGCCGATGCCGCGCGCAACGCTCGCCGCATGGATCGCAGGCATCGCGGTGCTCGCGCCGGCCGCCACGATCGCACAGGCGCAGAAGTTTCCGGATCGCCCGCTGCGCATCATCACCGGCTTCCTGCCTGGGGGCGTGTCCGACACCATCGCCCGCGTGCTTGGCGACCAGCTGAGCACCGCGCTCGGCGAGCGCGTGGTGGTCGACGGCCGTCCCGGCGCTGGCGGCATGGTGAGCATGGAGATTGCCGCCAAGGCCACGCCCGACGGGCACACGATCTACCTGGCGCAACCGGTGGTGTCGATCGCGGCGGCGATCGACAAGTACCCGTGGGACCCGATCAAGGCGTTCGCCCCGGTCGGCATGATCGGCATCTCGATGACCCTGCTTGCCGCTACTCCTTCGTTCCCCGCGAGCAACCCGAAGGAATTCATCGCCTACGCGCAGGCGAACCCGGGCAAGATCAATTACGGTTCGTCCGGCTTCGGTGGCCCGAACCATATCGCGGCCGAATTGCTGCAGGTGATGGCGAAGTTCCAGATGACCCATGTGCCGTACAAGGGCGCCGGCGCCACCGTGCCGGCGCTGATCGCCGGCGAGGTGCCCATTGCCGTGATGCCGCTGCTCGGAGGCCTGCCGCACCTGAAGGCGGGCCGCATCCGGGCGATCGGAGTGACCGGTGCCAGACGTACCACGGCCGCGCCCGACATCCCGGCGTTCAACGAGACGGTGCCTGGCTTCAGCTACCAGTCGTGGTTCGGCTTCGTGCTGCCGGCCGGTGCGTCACGCCCGGTGGTGATGCGTCTGAATACCGAACTCAACAAGATCCTCAACAACCCGGATACGCGCGAGAAGCTGTCCAGCCAGGGCGTCGATACCGAGACCAGCACGCCCGAGCACCTCGGCCGCGTGATGGCCGAGGATGTCGTCGCGCTGCGCAAGCTGATCAAGGCCACCGGTCTGAAGCTGAACTGAGTGCCGCTGACCGCGCCCTTGTCCTTTTGGACAAGGGCTGTTTCGGCTAACATGTCAGCCCGCGCAGGGTGACGCCGATGGAGCCACGATGAACGACCCGCACCTGAACCTCGACAATTTCTGGATGCCCTTCACCGCGAACCGCCAGTTCAAGGCGAAGCCGCGCATGCTGGTGTCCGCGAAAGACATGCACTACACGTCCGACGACGGCCGCAAGGTGGTCGACGGATGCGCAGGCCTGTGGTGCGTGAATGCCGGCCACAATCGCGACGAAATCGTCTCGGCGATCAAGGCCCAGCTCGACACGCTCGACTTCGCGCCGACGTTCCAGATGGGCCATCCGATGGCGTTCAAGGCAGCCGAGAAGGTCGCCGCGCTGGCCCCGGCCGGCATGAGCAAGGTGTTCTTCGCCAACTCCGGCTCCGAATCGGTCGACAGTGCGCTCAAGATCGCACTGGCCTACCACCGCTCGCGCGGCGAGGGTACGCGCACCAAGTTCATCGGCCGCGAGCGTGGCTACCACGGTGTCGGTTTCGGTGGCATCTCGGTCGGCGGCATCCCGCTCAACCGCAAGATGTTCGGCGGCCAGCTGCTGCCCGGCATCGACCACCTGCCGCACACGCACAACCTGCGCGAGGCGGCGTTCTCGCGCGGCCAGCCGAAATGGGGCTCGCACCTGGCCGAAGACCTCGAGCGCCTCGTCGCGCTGCATGACGCATCCAACATCGCGGCGGTGATCGTCGAGCCGGTGGCGGGTTCCACCGGCGTGCTGCCGCCGCCGGTGGGCTACCTCGAGACGCTGCGCGCCATCTGCGACAAGCACGGCATCCTGCTGATCTTCGACGAGGTCATCTCCGGCTTCGGCAGGCTCGGCACGCCGTTCGCCGCGCAGTACTTCAACGTGACGCCCGACCTGATCTGCTGCGCGAAGGGCATCACCAATGCGACCATCCCGATGGGCGCGGTGATCGCGAAAGACTTCATCTTCGACGCGATGATGAACGGCCCTGAAGGGCTGATCGAACTGTTCCACGGCTACACCTATTCCGGGCATCCGGTGGCCGCTGCGGCGGCGGTGGCGACGCTCGAACTGTACGAGCAGACCGGGCTGTTCGAAGCCTCGCGGCCGATGCATTCGGCGATCGCCGATGCCGCGCACGGCATGCGCGAGCTGCCGAACGTGATCGACGTGCGCAACATCGGCCTGATCGCGGCGATCGAGCTGAAGTCGCGCGAGGGCAAGCCGGGGGCACGCGCCTACGAGGCGATGGTGAAGTGCTTCGAGCGTGGCGTGCTGGTGCGCACCACCGGCGACACCATCGCGCTGTCGCCGCCGCTGATCGTCGAACAGTCGCACCTCGACGAGATCTTCGACACCCTCGGCGACGTGCTGCGCACGATCGACTGAGCAGGCCGCACGCATTTCCATTCCCCGCAGAGCGTCCATGGCCCAGAAGCGTGAACGTAAACTGGCCGTGGGCGCGATCAGCGCCCGGCCGACCCTGACCGGCAACCACCATGCGGTCGCCACCGGTCATTACCTGGCTTCGCTGGCCGCGATGCGCGTGCTCGACCGTGGCGGCAACGCGATCGATGCCGGCGTGACCGCCTCGATGGCGCTGGCCGTCCTGCAGTGCGACATGGTGTCGTTCGCCGGCGTGGCGCCGACGCTGATCTACCTGAAGGAAGAGGGGCGCGTGGTGAGCCTGGCCGGGCTCGGCTACTGGCCAGCCGCCACCGATGTCGGGAAGCTGATCGCGGCAGGCAACGGCAAGCACGTGCCCGAGGGGCTGTTGCGCACCGTGATCCCGGCCGCGCCCGGCACGCATATCGAGGCGCTGCGGCGCTGGGGCACCATCACGTTCGAGGAGGCGGCGACACCGGCGATGGAACTGGCGCGCGACGGCTTCGCGGTATTTCCGCTGCTCGCCAGCAACCTCGAGTATGTCTACGAGCAGAACGCCCGGTGGCCGGACAACCACAAGGTGTTCAACGCGCCGGGCGATCGCGCGCTCCGGCACAACGAGGTGATCCGCCAGACCGATCTCGCGAAGTCGATCGGCGGCATGATCGAGGCCGAGCGCCATGCGCGCGGCGACCGCGACCGCAAGCTGCGTGCGGCGCGAGACTTCTTCTACGACGGCCCGATCGCCGATGCGATCGAGAAGTACCACGTCGAGAACGGCGGCTTCATGCGCCGTTCCGACATGGCGGCCTGGGAAGTGCCGGTCGAGGACAGCCTGCGGGTCGATTACCGCGGCTACCAGGTGCACAGCTGCGATGCCTGGTGCCAGGGCATCGTGCTGCTCGAGTCGCTGAAGATCCTCGACGGCTACGACCTGCGCGCGATCGGACACAATTCGCCCGACTATGTGCATACCGTCGCGGGCGCGCTCAACCTCGCGTTCGCCGACCGCGAGGCCTACGTCAGCGATCCGAAGTTCGTACCGGTGCCATCGGCGACGATGCTCTCCGATGCCTACGCGGCACTGCAGCGCGCGCGCATCGACCCGGCGCACGCGTTCCCGAAGATGCCGGATCCTGGCCCTGTGGGCGAGTTCGCACTGGCGGGATCTCCCGGGCCGAAGGATCCGGTCACGCGCAGCCCCGCGCAGATGTCGATGGATACCATCTACGGCTGCACCGTCGACCGCCACGGCAACGCGTACTCGGCCACGCTGTCCGATCCGCAGTACGATACGCCGATCATCCCCGGTACCGGACTGGCGATCTCCGGGCGTGGCTGCCAGTCGCGGCTCGAGCCGGGGCATGCGGCCGAGGTGAGGCCCGGCAAGCGGCCCCGGCTGACGCCCAATCCGTCCCTTGCCTTCCGCGACGGCGAACTGTTCATGGCCTTTGGTACCCCCGGCGGAGACGTGCAGTCGCAGGGCATGCTGCAGGTGTTTCTGAACGTGGTCGAGTTCGGGATGACGATGCAGCAGGCGGTCGAGGCGCCACGCTTCGCGAGCTACAACTTCCCCAATTCGTTCGCACCCCACGAATATCGACCCGGCCGGCTGGGGCTCGAGACAGACCTGTCACCCGAAGTGTTCGAGGCGATGCGCAGCCGTGGCCATGATGTCGAGACCTGGCCCAGGTGGTCCGCGGTGACCGCGGCCGTCTGCGCGATCATGCGCCACGAGAGCGGGCAACTGCATGCCGGGGCCGATCCCCGGCGCGAGGGTTATGCGCTCGCCTGGTAAGGTGGCCGTGCGCCGCCGCCTCGTGTCCTGTGTGCTGCCGGCCAGCGCCGCCCTGCTGTGGCAGGCCGCGCCGGTGGCTGCCCAGCCGGTGTCCGCCCAGCCGGTCGCGGGCCAGCCGGCGTTCCCCGTGCGGCCGGTGCGGATGATCAATCCGTTCTCCGGCGGCGGCGGCATTGAGCTCACCGCGCGCCAGATGGGCCAGCACCTGTCCGAGCGTTGGGGGCAGCCGGTCATCGTCGACAACCGGCCCGGTGCCGCGACCATCGTCGCCACCGAGATCGCGGCCAAGGCAGCGCCCGACGGCCACACGCTGCTGCTGATCACGACTACATTCGCGATCAACCCCAGCCTGTACGGCAAGCTCCCGTACGATCCGGTGCGCGACTTCACGCCACTGATCCAGCTCACGGCCCAGCCGAACATCGTGGTGGTCAGCGCCAGCTCGCCGATCCTTACGGTGAAGGACCTGCTGGCCGCCGCCCGCGCCAAACCGGGCGAGCTGACTTTCGCATCGCCCGGCGCAGGTTCTGCGCCTCACCTGTCGGCCGAACAACTGCGCGCGATGGCGAAGATCGACATGATCCACGTGCCCTACAAGGGCATTCCGCCGGCGATCACCGACCTGCTCGGGGGGCGCATCACGATGCTGTTCACCACCGCGCTGTCGGCTGCGCCGCAGATGAAGGCGGGCAAGATACGCGCGATCGCCGTCACCAGCGCACAGCGCAACCGGATGCTGCCCGATGTGCCTGCGATGGCAGAGACGCTCCCGGGCTATGATCTCAACGCCCTGCAGGGTATCGTGGTTCGTGCCGGTACGCCGCGCGCGATCGTCGACCGGCTCGGGCGCGATCTGCGGGAGGTGGTGGCGATGCCCGACGTGCGCGCCCGTCTCGAGTCCGAGGGTGCCGACGTCATCGCCAGCACGCCCGAGCAGTTCGCCGCCGCGCTGCGGCGCGAGACGGCTACCTGGTCGCAGATCGTCAAGCAATCCGGGGCGAAGCCGGAGTAGATTGCGGCGCAGTCTGTCGCGGTGCGGGATAATCGGGGCAGTCCAACCCTGCGGAGCCACCGATATGCCCCTCGCACAGATCTACATGGCCCCTGGCCGTACCGATGAACAGAAGGCACAGCTGATCGAGCGCGTCACTCAGGCCTTCACCGAAACCGTCGGCGTGCCCGCCGATTCGGTCTGGATCACCATCCAGGAAGTCCCGCGCACGCAGTGGGGCGTGGCCGGCCAGACCCTGGCCGCGAAGAAGTGACCCGATGAACCTCGATCGAGTCGGTTACGGCAGGAAGCTTCCGGAAGAGTTCAACGTGATCATCGAGATTCCGATGAACTCGGATCCGGTGAAGTACGAGGTAGACAAGGAGACCGGTGCGATGTTCGTCGACCGCTTCATGTCGACGCCGATGCGCTACCCGTGCAACTACGGCTACATACCCCATACGCTGTGCGGCGATGGCGATCCGGTCGATGTGCTGGTGCTGAGCCCGTATCCGCTGATCAGCGGCGTGGTCGTGCGCTGCCGTCCGGTAGGCATGTTGAAGATGACCGACGAGGCCGGCGAAGACACCAAGCTTCTGGCCGTGCCCATCGACAAGGTTTGCACGCTCTATGCCGGGGTCAGTGAGCCAGCCGACGTCGCGCCCCTCGTGCTTGCGCAGGTCGCTCACTTCTTCGAGCACTACAAGGACCTGGAACCCGGCAAGTGGGTGCGCATCGACGGCTGGGAAGGTTCCGACGCGGCGAAGGCCGAGATCACGGCCGGTGTGCGCCGATTCGACGAGGCGAAGAGCAAGCCTGCATTCTGAGTATGGCTTGCTGCGGCGCAACTAAAAGTCGTACGCACACCAATGACGAACACGATGGTGCCTAGACGAAATATGGTTTCGTGTTGAACGCTGCTGCGCAGCATTCCGTTTCTCGCCCCTTGCCGGTGCGTGACCGCGTACGGAAACAGATTGTTTTCGCAGGATGCCGGGAGTAGGATTCATTCCGCTTCGGGGCTACCGCTGGCGAAGTGCAGGGCGACTCAGCAATCATCGTCCTCCCAGCGCAACGGCAGGGCACCCGAAGGCAAGGTCAGCAGGAGGAGGTCGTTGGAGAGAAGAAGGTGCACGCAGTTGCGCCGAACATGTGAGACGCAGCGCGCCCAGTTGTCACAGTAGTCAAAACAACGGATTGATGGCGAGCGACGCGGCGATTGACGTGATGCAGGCAAACCCGGGGGGGCCGAAAGGCCCCCCCGTCGTTTTGGTGCCTGCCCCCCGCGGCGCGATCGACTAAACTCCACGCCTCACGAAGGTCAACCGGGGGAGTAAGGACAATGGCGATCAGCGGCAACCTGGGCGGGGGCTCGTCACCGAGCCGTGAGCTGGCATTCAACATGAAGCTGCTCGGTGCGCACGAACTCAACGGCAACGGCAACGTCGGCGAGGGCATCAGCATCCAGAAGACGCGCGACGGCCGCCGCATCCTCTGGGTCGCGCACGAATCGGCGCCGACCAACTTCACCGGCATCGACGTCACCGACCCGCGCAAGCCGACGGTGGTGATCCAGACCCAGCTCCCGCATTCGCGGGTGCGTTCGAACTCGCTCGACGTGGTGGGCGACGTGATGTGCGTGGCCTACCAGACCCGCGATCTCGGTGCAAAGCCAGCCGGCTTCGAACTGTTCGACATCAGCAAGCCGGAGGCGCCGAAGTCGATCAGTTTCTTCGACTGCTCGGGTCCGCACTCGCGCGGCGTGCACATGGTGTGGTTCGTCGACGGCCAGACGGTACACATCTCCTCGGGTGCCGAAGACTTCGAGCCCAACGACCCGCGCGACGACCAGATCTACCGCATCATCGACGTGAGCAACCTGTCCAAACCGACCGAGGTCGGCCGCTGGTGGGCGCCAGGCACGAAGAAGGGCGACCATGAGACGTGGCGTACCGAGCCGGGCGGCAAGGAACTTGGCCGCGTCGGTTACCGGGTGCACAACACCTGCGTGTGGCCGCAGCGCCCCGACCGCGCCTACCTCGGCTACATCGACTACGGCGCGGTGATCCTCGACATCAGCGACCGCACCAGGCCTACGATGGTGTCGCGCTGGACGCATCGTCCGTCCTTCCACCACTCGCTGATGCCGCTGTTCAGCCGCGACCTGATGGTGATGAGCGACGAGAGCACCGTGGACGGCGCAAAGGACTGGCCGATGCTGGTGTACATGCTCGACGTGAAGGACGAGCGCTACCCGACCTCGATCAGCACGCTGCCGATGCCGCCGGTCGAGACGTTCAGCAAGCGCGGCGGCCGCTTCGGCGCGCACAACGTGCACGACAACGTCCCGGTAGAGACCTCGCACTGCTCCGAAGAGATCATCTACTGCGCGATGTTCAACGGCGGCGTGCGCATCTACGACACGAAGAACCCGTATCAGCCCCAGGAGATCGGCTACTACGTACCGGCTGCCCCGGCGCTGTCGCCGGCCGGTGCCGCGCAGATGAACGACATCTGGGTCGACGAGAACCGGCTGGTCTACACGGTCGACCGGCTCGCCGGTGGCATCTACATCCTCGAGACGACGTTCTAGGAGCGGCGGCATGAACGCAGCGGCGAAGATACCGGTGTCGGTGATCACCGGTTTCCTCGGCAGCGGCAAGACCACGCTGCTGGGCAAGCTGCTGCGTCATCCGGGGATGAACCGGGTCGCGGTGATCATCAACGAGTTCGGCGAACAGTCGATAGACCACGACCTGGTGCAGACCTCGAGCGAGCAGATGATGGTGCTCGACAACGGCTGCCTGTGCTGCCGGGTGCGCGGCGACCTGCAGGAGACCCTGGTCGATCTGTGGATGAAGCGCCGTAACGGCGAGACGATCGACTTCAACCGGGTGGTGATCGAGACCACCGGCCTGGCCGATCCGGCGCCGGTGATCCACACGATGATCACCGACACCTCGGTGTGCAACACCTATACGCTCGACGCGATCATCACGCTGGTCGATGCGGTCAACGGCAACGAACAGCTCGACACGCTGGAAGAGCCGGTCAAGCAGGCCGCCGTGGCCGACCGGCTGGTGATCACCAAGACCGACCTGGCCGACCCGGCCGAGGTCGAACGGCTGGAAGCACGGCTGCGCGAACTCAACCCGCATGCGGCGATCGTCCGCTGCGTGATGGGCGACCTCGATCCCTCGTTCCTGGTCGATGTCGGCGTGCGCCATCGCGAGGCGTCAGAGAAGGCGATCGAGAACTGGCTGGGCAGCGAATCGTTCGCGCCGGTCGTGGGCGCGGGGGCGGCCTCTGCCATTCCTGGTGGCCGGCTGGTGGGCGGTGCGCCGCCGCGCAAGCTGCCCAAGGGACAGCATACGGCGGGCGTCGATTCGTTCTGTCTGTACTACGACAAGCCGTTCTCGTGGAAGACATTCTCGGTCGCGATGGAGGTGCTGACCTCGCTGCGCGGGCCCGACCTGCTGCGGGTGAAGGGCCTGCTCGACATCGAGGGTGAACCCGGCCCGGTGGTGGTGCAGGGTGTGCAGCACCTGTTTCATCCGCCGGTCACGCTCGATGCGTGGCCGAGCGACGACCATCGCAGCCGGCTGGTGTTCATCACGCGCAACATCCCGCGCGCGATGATCGAGAACCTGGTCGGCGCGATCCTTGCGACGGCGGCCTCGGCACTCGCCGTACCGGCTGGAGCCGACGCGTCCCTGGCATCGTGAGCGCGGCACCGCGAGACCAGCCGCTGCCTCGGCCGCCACCGGAGCGCATCGCGCTCCACGGTCGCTACGTGCGCCTGGAGCCGGTCGACGATGCCGTGCACTGAGACGCGCTCGCGACCGAGGCGCAGTTTCTGTTCGCGCAGTACGTGTTCGACGCACTCGGCTATCGCCGCTACAAGTGGAAATACGACAACCACAACGAGCCGTCGAAGCGCGCGGCCCTGCACTTCGGCTTCAAGCCCGAGGGCGTGTTCCGCCAGCACATGGCGATCAAGGGCGAGAACCGGGACAACGCCTGTTTCGCGATGCTCGACCACGAGTGGCCGGTACTGAAGGCCGGTTACCTGCGCTGGCTCGCGTCGGACAACTTCGCCGCAGACGGACGGCAGTGCCGGCCGCTCGGCACCTGCCTCGGCAACTGAGCGAAAACAATCCGGGTCTGACCCCGGGGTCAGACCCCGGGGTCAGACCCCAAAGTCAGGCAGGCGTCGGGTAGCCCGTGTCTGACCCGGGTTTCTGGTCAGAAGCCGACGGCCTGGCCGTCGCAGCGGGGCTCTGAACCTGCGCAGTAGCCGTCGTCGAGCTTCTGGATGATCTGCGCACGCCCGTAATCGGTCGAGCCGCGGTCGGTGACGGTGATCTGGTGGCCGCGCCTGCGCAGGTCTTCAACGACTTCGGCCGGGAAGGAATGCTCCAGCGCGACCTTGAGGCCGTCGTCGACGCGCCAGCGTGGGCCGTCGGCCATCGCCTGCGGGTTCTGGCCATAGTCGGCAGCGCGCAGCACCATCTGGGAGTGACCCTGGGCCTGCATCGAGCCGCCCATCACGCCGAAACTCATCGCCGGCTTGCCGTCCTTCGTGATGAAGCCTGGGATGATCGTGTGGAAAGGGCGCTTGCGCGGCCCGACTTCGTTGGCATGGCCCTTGACGAGCTTGAAGCCCCAGCCACGATTCTGCAGGCTGATGCCGGTGCCCGGTACCACCACGCCCGAGCCGAAGCCCTTGAAGTTCGACTGGATGAACGACACCATCATCCCCGAGGCATCGGCTGCGGTCAGGTACACGGTGCCGCCGCGCGGCAGGTCGCCATGGCCCGGATCCTTCGCGCGGGTCATGTCGATCAGGCGGCTGCGCTCCTGCAGGTAGACCGAGTCGAGCATCTGCTCGGGCGTGACCCGCATTGCCGCCGGGTCGGCCGCATACTGGTACATGTCGGCGAAGGCGAGCTTCATCGCCTCGATCTGCATGTGTACATGGTCGGCCGAGTCGCAGGCGAACTGCCCGGGGTTCAGGTAGCCCAGGATACCCAGCGAGATCAGCGCGCCGATGCCCTGGCCGCTCGGCGGGATCTCGTGCAGTCGGTAGCCCTTGTAGTCCATGTGGATCGGCTCGACCCAGTTCGCCTCGTGCGCGGCGAGGTCGGAGACATCCATCACGCCGCCGTTCTGCTTGATCCAGGCGGTGATCTTCTCCGCGAGTTCGCCGCGGTAGTAGGCCTCGCCTCCGGTCTTGCCGATCAACTCGAGCGTGCGCGCCTGGTCCGGGTAGCGGAACAGTTCGCCAGCCTTGGGCGCACGGCCGTTCGGCATGAAGCCGTCCTTCCAGCCGGGGTAGGTCTGGAGTTCATCGACCGACTGCGCCCACAGCTTCGCGATGGTCGGGGTGACCAGGTAGCCGTCGCGCGCGTAGCGGATCGCCGGCTCGAGGATGTCGGCGAACGGCAGCTTGCCCCACTTGTCGTGCAGCATCTTCCAGGCCGAGATGCAGCCCGGTACGGTGATCGCATCGACGCCCCGCTCCGGCATCTTGCCGTTGTACTTCTCGAAGTACTTCGGTGTCCATGCAGCCGGCGAGCGCCCCGAGGCGTTCAGGCCGTGCAGTTTGTCGCCGTCCCAGACGAGCGCGAAGGCGTCGGACCCGAGGCCGTTGCTGCACGGCTCGACCACGGTCAGCGTCGCCGCGGTGGCGATGATCGCGTCCACGGCCGAGCCGCCGCGCGCGAGCATCTGCAGGCCGGCCTGGGCGGCGAGCGGCTGCGAGGTGGACACGATGTTGCGCGCGAACACCGGGCTGCGCTGCGACGCGTACGGGAGGTGGGGATCGATATGGCCCATGGAAGGCTCCTGCATGGAAGGGCAGCGTGCACGGGACAGGCCTGCCGGGAGGCGAATGATACACCGCAGCCTCCGGCTTCCCTGGGCCTGGAAAGGCCCAGCGGGCGGGGTGGTGAGATCCCGGATCCGCTCCTGCGACTGCGGCTAGTTCGCCGCGCGCTGTTGCGGTTGCGGCTGCCGTTGAGGGGTCGCCGCTGCGCTGAGCGCGGTGAAGTCGTCGGCGTAGGCCTGCAGTCGGTCCATCGCATTGCGGCGCTGTGCCGGTGTGAGCAGGCGGTCGATGTCGGTAAAGAGCTGCGCGCGCTGTTCGGCTGCCGCCTGGGCGCTGCGGGCGGTCTGCGGGTCGCGACCGCGTTCCCAGTTCGGTGCCCACTGCCGCAGCCATGCCGCCATTTCGGCACGGCTGCGGCCCGACTGCAGCGCCGCAATCAGTTCGCGCTGCCGCCGCTGCCGTTCCGCGAAACGCTGGTCGTTCGTGAGGGGGAGTGCATCGGACAGCTCGGTCACGCGCTCGATCTGGTCGCGGCCAAGCTTGCCGGTCAACCGCTCGACCTGCGAGACCAGGCGCTCGGCGCGCAGCTTCTGCTGTTCCGCAACCGGCCGCCCGATGCCCCAGGACTGCGCCAGTTTCCGGTTCGCGCGGGCGAACGCGCGTTCGAGCCCCTTTACCTGCTCGGGCGTGAGCGACAGCATCAGGTCGGCTGCATCGCCTGCACCCTGTTCGATCAGTGCCTCGAGCCGCCCGCGGCTATGCGCGATGATCCAGTCGACATCCGCGCGCGTCAGGCCGTCCTCGATCCGGGTACGTGCCTCGCGTGCCAGCCGCGCGTACTCGGGCAACTGCTCGCGTCGGTGCCAGTCGTGCATCTCCCGGAACCGCCGTCCGAACAGATCGCGCTGGTGCGGTTCGAACTCGACGTAGTCGGACAGCGACCAGTTGACCAGGAGCTCGGCCTGGTTGTAACCGAGCCGCAAGCCCGATGAACAACCTGCTGCCAGCAGCAGGGCCAGCAGCGCGAAAAGCAGGCCGCGCAACCGGCCAGGGCCTGCCGCACGGGACGTGCCCGGGACGGTGCTCATGCCGCGGCGATCGCCTGCGCGATCCGGCGCGCCAGGGCAGCGTCCGGTGCAGGCCGATCGGTGGTGATGGAGGCCGCGTCGAAGTTGTCCGCGAGGTGTGCAGCGTCGCCGGTTGCGGGGATCACGCAGGTCACGGCCGGATGCGCGATCACGAACGCCAGTGCCAGCTGCGCCCAGCTCCGGTAGCCTGCACGGGGCGCCCACGCCGGCAGCGGGCAGCCTTGCGTGCGGCGCACCAGTTCGCCCTGACCGAGTGGCCGGTTCACCAGCACTGCAGTCCCGGTGTCGACTGCTGCAGGCAGCAGCCGCTGTTCGGCTTCGCGGTCGAGCGCGTGGTAATTGAACTGCACGAAATCGACAGGCCGGGTACGCATCACCTTCTCAAGCGCCGCAAACGCACCGCCGTGGTAGTGCGTGATGCCGATGTAGCGGATGCGGCCTTCCTGTTTCCAGGCCTCGAGCGTAGCCAGGTGGGTATCGACATCGACCAGGTTGTGAACCTGCATGAGGTCGATGCGCGGCGCTCGCAGCCGCTGCATCGAACGTTCCATCTGGGCGATCCCCGCATGCGCGCCCTGGGTCCAGACCTTGGTCGCGATGAACATGGGGTCTGGGTCGGCGGCACCAGTAACCGCTGCCTGCCCTGCGCGGGCGGTCCTCAGCAGCCCGACCACCGATTCCGAGTTGCCGTACATGGGCGACGAATCGACGACCCGGCCGCCGCGGCGGTCGAACAGTTCGATCACGTCCTGCAGACCATCGACTGCGGAAGACCGCGGCGGCACGTCGAACGCACCGAACGTGCCCAGCCCGAGTACCGGCAGGCGCTCGCCCGAGGACGGGATCGTACGTTCGATCAGTGTCGTGGCCATGCAGGCGCGCTCGCGAGCAGGGGTTGCGGAACCCTCGAGTCTAGGCGAGCCGGGCCGGTGCGAACAGCCGGATGCGTCCGTCCTGCCCCGCGCTCAGCGCTTGGTGAACTGGCTGGCACCGAACATGATGTCGCGCTGCTTGTCGTCGATCGGGGCGGTGTGCACGTCGGCCAGCACCTGCAGCGCACGCTTGACCGCCGGACGGGCGTCGATCGCGTCGAACCATCGTTTCACGTTCGGGTATTCGTCGATGTTCACGCCGCGCTTCTCGGAGCCGCGCATCCACGGGAAGATGGCGATGTCGGCGATCGTGTACTCGGCGCCGCCGACGTACGGCACCTCCGACAGGCGCTTGTCCAGCACCCGGGTCAGCCGGTTCGACTCGTTGGTGTAGCGCTCGATCGGGTACGGTTGCGGTTCCTTGGCGTACGAGCGGAAGTGGTTGGCCTGGCCGAACATCGGGCCGACGCCGCCCATCTGCCACATCAGCCACTGCAGCATGATGTATCGCTCGCGGTCGGCTGCCGGCATAAGCTTGCCGGTCTTGCCGGCCAGGTAGATCAGCATCGCGCCGGATTCGAACAGCGAGATCGGCTGGCCGTCGGGGCCGTCGCTGTCGACCATCGCCGGGATGCGGTTGTTCGGGCTGATCGCCAGGAACGCGGGCTTGAACTGGTCACCGGTCCGGATGTTGACCGGGTGCACGTTGTACGCGAGCCCCATCTCTTCGAGCGCGATGTGGATCTTGTGACCGTTCGGGGTAGGCCAGGTGTAGAGATCGATCATGTCGGGTCCTCGGTGGTTGGGTACACTGCTTCTCGCGGATGACTGCACTCAGGTTAGCGCAAGTATGAAGCAGGGCGAGCCGCGCTGGTGGCTGCTGCCGCCCGTGTTCGGTAACGGCTTCGCGGTGCTGCGGCTCAGGCTGTTCCGGACACTCAGGTCACCGGAGGAGGAGAAACGATGAAACTCGTCGATTGTGCACGGGTGATACGCAGCAAGAACGCAGGCCCGACCACGCTCACGCTCGACCTCATGTTCGAGGGCGACCGCCGGTTCCGGCTTGCTCAGGCCTCGCCGGCGCTCACGCCCGCGGCACTCGCGCCGCTGTATGGCGTGCCGGCGGCCAGCGTCCAGGTGATCGCGTATGCGCCCGCCTTCGCGATCAAGATCGTGCTGCCGCGTACCACCATTGCCGGCGATCCGGGCGACCGCGACGTGTACGGCGCGCAGCAGCACGGCCCGCTGCTCGGGGTGCGATTGTGAGCCGCGTCACGCACCTCGACCGGCTGCGCGACCGGCTGGTGAAGGGTGGTCGACGCGCGCCGTTCCTGGCGCTGTCCGGCTCCGGCCAGCTCGGCAACGGCGTGCTCGAGAAGGCGTTTCGCGCCGGTCTCGAGCGGCGCCCGCATTCGATCGGCGCCGACATGGGCTCGGTCGACCCCGGCCCGAACTACCTGGGCAGCGGCCGGATGGCGGCCTCCGACACCATCGCGCGCCAGGACCTGGCGCTGCTGCTCGAAGGCGCGCGCGCGCACGACATCCCGCTGCTGGTCGGCTCGGCCGGCACTGCGGGCGCGCGCCCGCACCTCGAACACACGCTCGAGCTGGTGCGCTCGATCGCGCGCGAACGCGGGCTGCACTTCCGGCTGGCGTCGATCGCCGCCGACATGCCGCGCGAGGTGGTGAAGACGGCGATCCGGCGCGGCGAGGTGACATCGATCGGCGCGATCGGGGCACTGACCGAGGCCGATGTCGACGCTGCCTCGCACCTGGTCGGGCAGATGGGCATCGAGGCGTTCCAGCGCGCGCTGGCGATGGGTGCCGACGTGGTGATCGCGGGGCGCGCCTGCGACACCGCCGTGTTCTCCGCCATCCCGGCGGCGCTCGGCTATCCGATCGGCCCGGCGATGCACATGGCGAAGATCATCGAGTGCTGCTCGATCGCCTGCATGCCCGGCGGCCGTGATGCGGCACTCGGCACGCTGGACGATCTCGGTTTCACGATGGAGAGCCTGAACCCGGCGCGCCATGCAACGCCCCTGTCGGTGGCTGCGCACAGCCTGTATGAGCAGGCCGATCCGTACACGGTGAGCGAACCCGAAGGCACGCTGCATGTCGAAGACGCGCGCTATACCGCGCTCGACGAGCATCGCTGCCGGGTAGAGGGCGCGCTCTGGGTGCCGGCCGCACGGCCCTCGGTGAAGATCGAGGGCGCGACCCGCGTCGGCGAACGCGCGCTGCTGCTGGCCGGTTGCGCCGATCCGGCCGCCATCGCCCGCATCAAGGTCATCCTGCCCGAGGTCGAGCAGGTGGTGCGCAGCATCGTCGCCGGCGACTACCGCATGTACTTCCGCGTCTATGGCATCGACGGCGTGGTCGACTGGCCACTGCCGCCGGCATCGCCTCCGCGCGAGATCTTCATCCTGGGCGAGGTCATCGCCGACAGCGCAGACCTCGCGAAGGCGGCGACCACGGTGCTCAAGCAGTACCTGCTGCACCACGGCTTTCCGGGGCGGGTGTCCACTGCCGGCAATGTCGCCTTCCCGATCACCCCGCCGGAGGTGCAGGTGGGTACGGCCTACCGCTTCAGCGCCTATCACGTGATGCAGGTCGATGCGCTGGCGCCGCTGTTCCCGGTGGCGATCGAGGATGTCTGAGCGCCCGGCATGCCGGCAACGTCGACCGGGCCTTTCCGGCGAAGATTCATCCAGCGTGTGACGGGCTGCAACATGTTGCGGTCATGATGTCGGCGCTCCGTTCCGCCACCGTGCCGCGCGCTGCGAGGGTCGGTGTCGGGTTTGTATCGCTCGGTGAAGTCTCCGGGAGCCCTGCTTGAAAAGTCTGACTGTCTGGTCGCCCAGGAGCCAGCGCCGTACGCGTGCCGCACGCACGCTGTGTGGCACGCTGGCGCTCGCGTTGCTGCTGCCGTCGCTGCCGCTGCGGGCAGCCCGCCCTTATTTCACCGACGACGCCCGCATCACGCCCGGCGGTGGCTGCCAGGTCGAGTCGTGGGTGCAGCACCACCGGCCGGCCGGCGGTGGCACGGAGTTCTGGGCGTTGCCGGCGTGCAACCCGGGGGGCAACCTCGAGATCACCGCGGGTCTCAACCGGTTGCCGTCCGAAGGTGGCCAGCCGTGGAACGGCAACGCGCTGGTGCAGGTGAAGACGCTGCTGCGCTCGCTGGATACCGGCATCGGCACCGGCTTTGCCGCAGGTGCCACGGCTCGAACCGGCGGCCCCTCGAACGCCTCGTCTCCGTCGGCGCTGTCTTCGGCCTACGCGTACAACGTGACCAGCATCGCCTTCGCTGACGAGGCATTCGTGCTGCTGACGCTGGCCGGCATCAAGCGCGACCGCGAGACGCAGCGGACGATCGCGCTGTGGGGCGTGGGTAGCGAGACGCGGCTGTTCCGCCGCGGTGACCAGGAACTGCTGCTCGCCGCCGAGGTGTACGGCAGCGACCGCGGCAGCCCGTCATGGCAGGGCGGCTTCCGTTTCTGGGTGGTCAAGGAGAAGGTGCAGGTCGATGCGGTGGTTGGCCGCCAGATCGGCAGCCATGACATCGACCGCAGCTGGTGGTCGATCGGCGTTCGCCTGATCGGCGACGGGTTTCTGCGCTGAACGCGGCAGACCGTCAACCAGCCGGACGGTATCCGATGGTGCCGTCGTACTTCGCCAGTTCCTCCGCCGGCATGTAGGCCTCTTCAAGCTTGCGGATTGCGTCCAGGCCCGAGAACCGGTGCAGGTCGCCCACCGGATGGCTGGCGATGCGTTCCATCAGCGCGGCCTCGGCCATCGGGCCTTCGTCGCGCATCGCCACCGCCGCGTCGTACATCGAGGTGAGCGCCGCACGCAGCATCGTGTTCGCGGTGATCGTCATCGCCATGCCGTAGTCGTTCATCTGCTGCAGCGTGAAGCGCGGCGACACGCCGGTCATGTTGTAGAACACCGGCCCGCGCACCTCTCGGCAGATGCGCTCGACCTCCGCCACGGAGGTCGGACCTTCGACGAAGCCGAGGTCGGCGCCGGCATCGAGGTAGGCATTGACCCGGTCGATCGCGTCGTCGAGCGACCCGCCGACGGCGCCGCGCGCATCGCTGCGCGCAATCAGTACGAAGTCCGGGTCCACCTGCCGGCGCACCGCATCGGCCGCGCGGATCTTGCCCACCGCTTCGGCCAGCGGGATCACCTGCCTTCCGGCCACGTGGCCGCAGCGCTTGGGCAGCGACTGGTCCTCCAGGTGGATCGCTGCCACGCCGGTCTGGATGTACTCGCGCACCGTGCGCGTCACGTTCACCGCGTTGCCGTAGCCGTTGTCGGCATCGGCGATGACCGGGATCGACACCGCGTTGGCGATCCACCGGGCATTGGTGTGCATCTCGGTCATCGTCGCGAAGCCGACGTCGGGCATGCCCAGTTGCGCGACCGACGTGCCGTATCCGGTCATGTAAACTGCTTCGAACCCGGTCATCTCGATCACGCGTGCGCTGACGGCGTTGAAGCATCCCGGCACGAACACGGTACGTCCGGCAGCGAGCAGCTGGCGCAGGCGGGTAGTGGCGCGCAGGGCGGGGGCAGCGGACGGGGCGGCAGCATCGGTCATCGGGATCCTCGGCGGGTGTGGGCGGCGTGGCGCGGGCGCTGCGCGCGGCCCTGATTCAAGGGTTCGGCAAGACGACCGAAAGTGTACGTGGCCGGGGCGGTGTCTGCTGCCGGGGCAATCGCGGGTGTGGACATGGGCAGGCGGGTGACCGGTGGCCCGTGACAGGTGACAACTGATGTGGAAGACGATTCGGATAATCGTGCTGCTGTTCATCCTGGCGACCGTCGCGCAGGGTGCCTGGCTCGCCCAGCGCGATGCGACCAGCTGGAAGGATCCGGTGATCGTCGCGCTGTACCCGATCAATGCCGATGGCAGCGAGCGCACGGAACAATATGTCCGGGGCATCGACCTCGAGCGCTTCCAGCCGATGGCAGAGTTCATGCGGGAACAGGCAGCCATCTACGGCGTCGCAGTGAACGATCCGATCGAACTGCGGCTCGCGCCGCGCATCGATGCGCGGCCGCCGCAGCCGCCCGCAGATGGCGGCGTCGTATCCGCGATCGTATGGAGCCTGAGTTTCCGCTTCTGGGCATGGCGCCACGACACCTACACCGGCGCGCGGGCGAACGTGCGCCTGTTCCTGCTCTACCACGACGACCGCCGATCGCCCAGGCTGCCGCACTCGACCGGGCTGGAGAAGGGGCTCATCGGCCTGGTGAACGTGTTCGCGAGCGACGAGATGGCTGGCACCAACAACGTCGTCATCGCGCACGAGATGCTGCACACGCTCGGGGCGACGGACAAGTACGACCTTGCCACCAACCTGCCGCTGTTCCCGGATGGCTATGCCGAGCCGGAACGCATGCCCCGGGTGCCGCAGCAGTTCGCCGAGATCATGGGCGGGCGCATCCCGATCAGTCTGCTGCGCGCCGATCAGCCGGCGGGCTTGCATCAGGTGGTGATCGGCCGGCTGACCGCACGCGAGATCAACTGGATCGCCCCCTGAGCGGATCGCCCGCCGCACGGGCACCGCGTGCCGCGCGTGCAGCCGGGCGCTGTTCAAGGGACAATGGGTCGGTCGAAACGCAGGGCCTCGCCACCATGAAGAAACAGATCGAGTACGTGTCCGAGATGACGCGCTTCATCCGCGAACTGCATGCGCAGAAGCCGCACCTGGCCGAAGAGCAGCGCAAGGCCCGCGCACGCTGGTGGGACCGCGCGGCCGACCCGTCGCTCGGTGCCACCGAACAGAAGGAAGTCGCCGAGGCGAAGATTCGCCAGCAGGCCTACGTCTACCAGACGAAGGGCTGACCAGCCTGCCCGGCACGCCACGCGCCCGTTGCCGCAGCCGCAGCGCCGATCGGGCAGCGTCAATCGAACGACGACCAGCCCGGATCGTCACGGTCGAGCAGCCGGCGCAGCGCAGCGAAGTGAAGCGGTGCCTGCCGCCGATCCTGCACCATCTGCGCCGCGGTGAGCTTCACGATCTCGGCCGGGATGATGCGAGGTGGCTGTCCGGTCCCGCGGCCGAGCACCTGCAGCATGCAGGCACGCTCGAGGTAGTACAGATCGTCGAAGGCCAGCGCCATGTCGGGCCCGCACACGATCACGCCGTGGTTGGCCAGGAACAGGATGTCGGCATCCTGGAACGCGGCTGCCATGCGGTCGCCCTCGGCCGGGTCCATCGCCAGCCCGTTGTATGCGTCTTCGTAGGCGACGCGGCCGTAGAACTTGGTCGACTGCTGGCTTACCCACTCGAGGCGGCCCGGCAGGATGCCGGTGAGCGTGGTCGCATGGGGCATGTGGGTATGCAGCACGACCCGCGCCGACGGCTTGGCCCGGTGGATCCGCGAGTGGATGTAGAAGGCCGTCGGTTCGACCGTGTGCCGGCCTTCGATCAGGTTGCCATCGACGTCGACGGTGACGATGTCGGCGGGTGTCACCTCCAGCCAGTGCAGGCCCTGCGGATTGATCAGGAAGCGGTCGTCGCGGCCGGGCACCGCAATGCTGAAATGGTTGCACACGCCTTCGTGCAGGTTCAGACGGGCGGACCAGCGCAACGCGCAGGTGATGTCGAGCTTTGCTTCCCGGATCGGATCGGTCATGGTGCGGGCGTGTGGTTCGATCCCCGCTACGATACACAGTTCGTCCAGGCGCGTCGCTGACTTGGCTGCCCCCCGGATTGCAAGGTCGGCAGGCCGGGTGCACCATCCGACCTCCTTCTTTCCGGACGAGGAATCGATGGAAGTCGCACGTCATCCCGTCATCTGCGTCCGCGGCTATGCAATGACCGAGGACGAGCGCAACGAGACTGCGGCTGATCCCTTCTGCGGCTTCGACTTCGGCTGCCGCACGGTCTGCGAGAACGGCCTCGATATCCTCGATCCCGACCGGCAGCCGCACACCGGCGCCGATGGCGCGCCCGCGAAGGGGCTGCCGCCGCAGTCGATCGTGATCTGCGGCTCGCGGGGCATGCCATGATCGGGCGTCCGTTCCCGAGTACTGTCGGAGCCGTTCGATGATGCCGTCAACCCTCCCCGTCGCCCGTGCGCTGGTCGAACTGCTGGCCGCGCGCGGCATCGACCGTGCGTTCTGCGTGCCGGGCGAAAGCTACCTGCCGCTGCTCGATGCGCTGATCGATTCACCGGTCGAGCTGGTCGTCTGCCGCCATGAAGCGGGCGCCGGCTTCGCCGCGCTGGCCGATGCCCAGGCAACGCGCCGGCCCGGGCTGTTCCTGGTCAGCCGGGGTCCGGGTGCGACCAACGGTTCGATCGCGATCCACTCGGGGATGCACGATGCCCTGCCGCTGGTGATGATCTGCGGGCAGGTGTCGCGCGGCGAACTGGGACGCCATGCGTTCCAGGAAGTCGACTATCGGCAGACCTTCGGCGACCTGGCGAAATGGGTGACCCAGGTGGACGACCCGGCGAAGCTGCTGGAGACCGTCGCGCGCGCGATCGACATCGCGACCTCGGGCCGCCCGGGTCCGGTCGTGATCGCGGTGCCCGAGGACGTGTTCGAGGGCGAGGCAGAGCCGTTCGACACCACGGCGGCGGGGCGCGCGGGACTGGCGGTCGACGATACGACCGTGCGCGCGGTGGCCGCGCAACTCGCCGCCGCGCAGCGCCCGCTGCTGATCGCCGGCAACCTGCTGAATACGCCGCGCGGGCGCGAAGCGCTGGCGAAGGTCGCGCGCGGCTTCGGCGTGCCGGTGGTAGTCGAGTTCCGCCAGCAGGATATCTTCCCGAATGCCGACCGCCTGTTCGCCGCGCAGCTCGGGTTCAAGATCCCCGCCGAACAGATCTCCGTGCTGCAGGGGGCCGACTTCCTGCTCGCAGCCGGCACCGACCTGGGCGACGTGCCGACGCAGGGCTTCACTTTCCCGCACGCGCCGGTGCCCGGGCAGCCGATGGTCCACGTCTATCCGGATGCCGAGGTGGCGGCGCGCGTGTACCAGCCGCAGCTGCGCTGCATCGCCGACCCGGTCGCCTTCCTCGAGGCGCTGGCGCAGTACCTGCCGGCCCGGCCGGATCCGCGCGAGGGCTGGGTCGAATCGCTGCAGGCCTACCTGCGCAGGATCCGTCGCTTCGATCCGTCGACACCGCCCGACGGCGTGTCGTTCGGGCACGTGGTCGCCGCACTCGAGCGGCGCATGCACGACGACGGCGTGCTGGTCGTCGATGCCGGCAACTTCAACACCTGGACGCAGCGCTACTTCATGTTCCGCGGCGAGCGCCGGATGTCCGGCACGATGGCCGGTGCGATGGGCATGGGCGTGCCCGGCGCGCTCGCCTGGTCGCTGCGCTTCCCCGGCCGGCAGGTGGTCGCGCTGGTGGGCGACGGCTGCGTGATGATGACCGGCAACGAACTGGCGACCGCAGTCCAGTACGGTGCGAAGCCGAAGGTCTTCATCGCCGACAACGGGTCCTACGGCACGATCCGGCTGCACCAGGAGAAGCGCTACCCGGGGCGCGTTTCGGGCACCCGGCTGGGCAACCCCGATTTCGCGAGATGGGGCGCGTCGTTCGGTGCAGCCGCGTTCACGATCGACGCATCCAGCGACGTCGAAGGCCAGGTTGCCGCGGCGCTGGCCCATGACGGGGCGGCGGTCGTGCATGTACGCACCAGCCTGCAGCAGCTGTCCGCGTTCCATTCGATGGCTCCGAGATGAGGGCGGGTTCGATGCGCAATGCATTCAGGGCGGTGGCCGTCGCGGTCGCCGTCGTTGCGGTGGCTCCTTCCACGGCGACCGCGCAGCCGGCATGGCCGGCGAAGCCGATACGCATGCTGGTCGGCTATGCACCCGGCGGGCCTGTAGACATCGTCGGCCGCCTCGCCTCGCAGCGGCTGTCCGAACTGCTCGGGCAGGCCGTGCTGGTCGAGAACCGGCCGGGCGCCGGTGCGACGATCGCGGTCGAAGCGGTGGCGCGTGCGGTACCCGACGGCTACACGCTGCTCACCGCCGGCGGCGGCGAGCTGTCGATCGCACCGAGCATCTATCCGGCGCTCGGCTACAACCCGCTGAAAGACCTGGCGCCTGTCGGACTGATCGCCTCCAGCCCGCTGATGCTGGTGGTCAATCCGCGCGTGCCGGTGCAGGACGTGAAGGCGCTGGTCGCGCTGGTGCGCGGTCAGCCGGGCAGGATCAACTTCGCGTCCTCCGGATCGGGCTCGACCGCGCAGCTTGCGAGCGAACTTTTCGCAGTCATGACCGGTACGCAGATCGTGCACATTCCCTACAAGGGCGCAGGCCCGGCGCTGGCCGACCTGGTCGGCGGGCAGGTCGACATGATGTTCACCGGCGTGTCGGCTGCGCTGCCGTTCGTGCGCAGCGGCAAGCTGCGCGCACTCGGCGTGTCGGGTACGCGCCGGCTCGCGGCGCTGCCCGAGTACGCACCGGTCGCCGATGCCGTGCCGGGCTTCGAAGTGACGACGATCTACGCGATGATGGGCCCGACCGCGCTGCCGAAGGACATCGTGCAGCGCCTGAACACCGAGCTCGGCCGGCTGGTGGCCGAGCCCGGCCCGCGCGAGCGCCTGCTCGCGCTCGGAGCGGAGCCCGCCGGCGGCACGCCCGAGCAGCTCGCCGCGTACATCGCACGCGAGATACCGAAGTGGGCGAAGATCGTGAAGGCGGCGAAGATCAAGGGCGAATGAAGCCGCCGCACCCGCCGCACCCGCCGCGCGCACCGACCGACCCGAACGTATCGATATCGATGGACCTGCAATGACCACACCGGCGCCTGTTCCCGCCCCTGCATCCAGCGCCGGTTCGACAGCCCCCCGGCCCGCCGGACCCGCGGTACCGCGTCCGGCGGCGACGCTCGTAGTACTGCGCGACAGCGTGCGTGGACCGGAGGTGCTGCTGCTGCAGCGCAGCCCGCACCTCGACTTCATGGCCGGCGCCTTCGTGTTTCCCGGCGGCGGTGTCGACGCCACCGACCGCGCGCCGGACATCGCCGCCCGCTGCGTCGGCCTCGACGATGCCACTGCGAGCGCGCGCCTGTCGCTCGCCAGCGGAGGCCTGGCCTATTACGTCGCGGCGATCCGCGAGACCTTCGAGGAAGCGGGGCTGCTGCTCGGCTACGAGCCGGCCGGGCACCTGCTCGACCTGCAGCCCGCGCTGGAGGAGACCCGCTTCGCGGAACACCGGCATGCGGTGCACGACCGCAGGCGCACGCTCGCCGAGGTCTGCGTGGCCGAGTCGCTGCAGCTCGCCACCGACCGCATCGCCTACCTGAGCCACTGGATAACCCCGGTGTCGGAGAAGAAGCGCTACGACACCCGTTTCTTCGTGGCTGCGGTGCCCGAGAACCAGGCCAGCCTGCACGACGACATCGAGAGCGTGAGCCAGCTGTGGATCACGCCCTCCGACGCGCTGGCGATGCAGTCGCGCGGCGAACTGATGCTGCGCTTCCCGACCATCAAGACGCTCGAGATGATCGCCGGCTATGCGACCACCGAGGACACACTGGAAGGCGTGCGTGCCCGCGGCGATATCCGAGCCCAGTTGCCCTGGGTGATTCGCCGCCGCGACAAGGTGCTGCGCATCCTGCCCGGCGAGCCCGGCTACGACGAGGCGCAGTGGGTGAATCCGTCCGGCTCGGAATCGGTTTGCAGCGAAACCACGCCGGGCGTGGTGACCGTGCTGTCACGGCGGGTGCGGCGGCTGGTCGCGCCCAATCCCGGGATGATGACCGGGCCTGGCACCAACAGCTACCTGGTCGGCGACGCAGAGTCCGGCGACCTCGCGCTAATCGATCCGGGCCCCGCGATCGACGCCCACGTCGAGGCGCTGCTTGCGCTCGTCGGCCAGCGCCTGCGCTGGATCCTGTGCACGCACACCCATCTCGATCATTCGCCCGCGGTCGCCGCGATCAAGGCCGCCACCGGCGCGACGGTGATCGGCAGGCCGCCGCCGCCGCAGTCGAACCAGGACCAGACCTTCGTGCCCGACCGCGTGTTCGCACACGGCGACCGGGTACAGGTCGGCGGCACCACGCTGCGCGCGGTGCACACGCCCGGCCATGCATCGAACCATCTCTGCTGGTACCTGGAGGAGGAGCGGCTGCTGTTCACCGGCGACCACATCATGCAGGGCTCCACGGTGGTGATCTCGCCACCGGACGGCGACATGTCTGCCTACCTCGCGTCGCTGGAAGCGCTGCTGTCGCTGGACATCGAGGCGATGGCCCCGGGCCACGGTTTCCTGATGGTGGATGCGCATGCGGCCATCCGTGCGCTCGTACGGCACCGGCTCGGCCGCGAGGGCAAGGTGATCGATGCCCTGGCGGCGCTGGCGCAGCCCGCCGGCGCGACGCTGGATGCGCTGGTAGCACGCGTGTATGCCGATACGCCCGAGAAGCTGCATCCGGTCGCACGGCGTTCCCTGCATGCACACCTGCTCAAGCTCGCCCACGACCGCCGCGCCGTCGAACACGAAGGCCGCTGGTCCCCGCTGCCCCCCTGAAATCCGGGTCAGACCCCAAAGTCAGATACGAGACGTTGGGGTCAGACCCCGGGGTCAGACCCTGGGGTCAGACCCGGCCAGCATCGGCCAGCATCCGTCGTTCGTGCAGCTGCGCCTTGCGGATCATCGCGACGCCGGCCAGCGCGACGAACACCAGCAGCCCGAAGGTGTGCGCGTAGCTGCCGATGCCCTTGTAGGCAAGTGCGAACAATGCCGGCCCGCACAGGATGCCGAGGAAGTTGAAGGCGATCGCGCCGCTGGTTGCCAGCCCTACCTGTCCCTTCGGCGCCACGCGTGCGACTTCGGCAATGAACATGCCGGTCCAGCCGACCGCCGATGCACCGAGGCAGACCAGCATCACGTACAGTCCGGTGCGTGGCCAGCCGGGCGACAGGAACATGGTGACCAGGCACATCGTGGCGGTTACGCAGCCCACCACCGCGAGCGTGCTCAGCGCGCTGCCAATGCGGTCGGCGAGCAGGCCGAACACGACGCGCGAGCACACGCCCGAGAGCTGGATCAGCGACAGCAGCATACCCGCCTGCACCAGCCCGAAACCGATCTCGGTGACCAGCATCGTCACCGCGAACGAAGTCACGCACAGCTGGCAGAACGCATAGAAGAAGGCCGACAGTGCAAGCCAGCGCAGGATCGGATGGTTCCAGACCACCGGTACGCCACCGAGCGGATCCTGGATCAGGCGGATGCCAGGCGTGCGGTCGTCATCCCAGGTGCTGCGCAGCGGCTGCAGCAGCAGCAGCACGGTGAAGGCGATCAGCGCGATCGTGAGGAACGCCCAAGAGGCGCCGAAGGCCAGCGTGATCGGCGGCATCAGGAAGGCGGCGGTCACCACGCCCAGCGGCACGCCGGTCTGCTTCAGCGAGAAGATCAGGTTGCGCCGGGCCGGGTCGGTGAAGCGGTTGAGCACGTGGCTGGAGGCCGGCGTCGACGGCCCGGTCCCGGCCCCCATCAGCACCGAGGCGATCGGCAGCAGCCACAGGCTGGGCACGGTGGCCAGCAGCGCGCCGACGGCCGCCACGCCGACGCAGATCTGCTGCGTGCGCGCTGCGCCGTAGCGCTGCACGAGGCGCCCGCCGTAGATCACCGCCAGCATCGCGCCGCCGTAGACGAAGCTTACCTGGAAGCCGATCAGCGCCGGGTCGACCTGCAGCAGCGTGGCCATCGCCGGCGCGATCACCACCATGCTGTTGCCGATCATCACCGTCACCACCTGCACCAGCGTGGTGATGCCGATGACGGTCAGCGGCCGGAGCGACCAGTGAAGGCTCGGCGTCGGTTGCACCCGCAGGGGCTCAGAGCGCTTCGGCGATCGCCTTCCCGAGGTCGATGGTGCCGGCGGTGCCGCCGATGTCGCGGGTACGCGGCGCGCCGCTGCCCGGCTCGAGCACCTTCTCGATCGCCTTGACGATCGCATCGCCCGCCTGCGGGTAGCCGAGGTGGTCGAGCATCATGGCGCCCGACCAGATCGCGCCGATCGGGTTGGCCACGCCCTTGCCGGCGATGTCCGGCGCCGAGCCGTGCACCGGCTCGAACAGCGAGGGAAACTTGCGGTCGGCATTGATGTTGCCGGACGGCGCGATGCCGATGGTGCCGGTGCAGGCCGGCCCGAGGTCGGACAGGATGTCGCCGAACAGGTTGGAGGCGACCACGACATCGAACCAGTCGGGATGCAGCACGAAGTTCGCCGACAGGATGTCGATGTGGTACTTGTCCCACTTGACCGCCGGGTAGTGCTTCGCCATCTCCTCTACGCGCTCGTCCCAGTAGGGCATCGTGATCGAGATGCCATTCGATTTGGTGGCCGAGGTCAGGTGCTTCTTCGGCCGCTTGTTGGCCAGCTCGAACGCGAACTTCAGGATGCGGTCGGTGCCGATGCGGGTGAAGGTCGACTGCTGGCAAACGACCTCGCGATCGGTGCCCGGGAACGAGCGGCCGCCGATCGACGAGTACTCGCCCTCGGTGTTCTCGCGGATGATCCAGAAATCGATGTCACCCGGCTTGCGGTCGGCGAGCGGGCTCTTGATGCCGGGCATCAGTCGGCACGGCCGAAGGTTCACGTACTGGTCGAACTCGCGGCGGAACTTGATCAGTGAATCCCATAGCGACACATGGTCGGGCACGGTAGCGGGCCAGCCAGATGCGCCGAAATAGAGGCAGTCATGGCCGCCGATCTGGTCTTTCCAGCCGGCCGGCATCCACGAGCCGTACTTGCCGTACATGTCGCAGCCCCAGTCGAAATGGTCGAAGTGGAGCGAGATGCCGAACTTGCGCGCGGCGACTTCCAGGACGCGGATGCCTTCGGGCATCACTTCCTTGCCGATGCCGTCGCCAGGGATGACTGCGATGCGATGCGTGCTCATGGTTTCTCCGACCGAGATGTTCAAGCTGCAGGACAGCCGGAAATGTTAGCACGCAGGCCGTCGGCGCTTCCCCGGGCTCACATCCTGGCAAGCCAGCCCACGATCGCCTCGCGCATCTCGGGCGATTCGCCCAGAGGTGCCTTCACGTCGAGCGTGAAGCCGGGCAGGTGGGCGGCGAGCGTCTCCACCGTCTTCGGCAGGTCGCGCCGAAGGTGGCCGCCGGTGGCAAGGAACAGCGGTACCACCACCGCATGCCGGATGCCCTCGGCATGCAGCCGGGTGGCCACTTCGACCAGGGAAGGCGACATTAGCTCCAGGTAGGCGAGCTCGACCCGCCGGCCGGGATCGCGGGCCAGCAGCGCCGCGCGCATCGCCTCGAACGGTTCGGCCCAGCGCGGGTCGCGCGCTCCGTGGGCGAACAGGATCAGCGGGATCGGATTCATGTTCGCACTATACTCGGCGCATGTTCCCGCTTCGTCCTTCCAGCGCCTGCCGGATGCCGCCAGCGTCGGCTCCTGGGCCGCGCCGGCTGCCACTGCAGCAGCGGCTGGTTCGTTTCCTGCTGCTCGTCGTCTGCGCCACGCAACTCGCGCTGCCTGCGAGCGTCACCGCCATGCAGATCGCCGCTGCGCGCGCCTCGGCCGGCCTGTGCCTGCCGGGGGCTTCTGGGCTGCCCGTAGAGCGGGAGGACGGGCGCGGCATCGACGATCCACTGGTACATGCCGCCTGCGCCGTCTGTACGCTGGGCAGCGCCGGGCAAGCCGGCCCCGCGCGCCCGGCAGCATCCGATTCGTCGCCCGCGGCAATCGCGGTGGCCAGTGTCGACCCCGGCTCCCTGCACGGCACGGCCGCCTACCTGCGACCAGGCAGTCGCGCACCGCCCGGCACCCTGCTGGCCTGACCGGCGCCCGCGCGCAGCCTCGGCTCGCGGCGCGTCCAGCGAACCCGCCCATGCGGGCCAGCGCCCCGGTGTCCCGGCTGGCGCGGCCCGCCCTCCTGCGCCGACCGGATCTGCCGGTGGTGCCGAAACGGAAGGAAACATGCTATGACTCGTTCGAACTCGTCCAGCCGCCTCGCGGCGCGGGCCATCTCCTTCATCCTCCTCTTCACCAGTGGCCTTGCCTGTGCGCAGGTGACCATCGCCGACCCATGGGTACGCGGTACCGTCGGTGGCATGCGCGCGACCGGAGCGTTCATGCAGATCACCTCGAAGACCGACGTCAAGCTGGTCGCTGCCGCCTCGCCGGTCGCGCGCACGGTCGAGGTGCACGAGATGGCGGTCGTCGACAACGTGATGCGCATGCGTGCGGTCGATGCGATTGCGGTGCCCGCGGGAAAGTCGGTGATGCTCGAGCCCGGCGGCTACCATGTGATGCTGATCGGCCTGGAGAAACCGCTGGCGCCTGGCGCTTCGGTGCCCATCACGCTGACCTTCGAAGGCCGCGACGGCAAGCGCCAGCAGGTACAGGTGAAGGCAGACGTACGGCCCCTCAATGCGCCCGCGAAGGACAGTGCCGGCGCGAAGGCCGGTACGGCGGGTGCGCACCACATGCACTCGAAATAGCCGACGGCGGACGAGGAAACCAGCATGCCTTTGCACGATCCAACAATCATCCGGGGCCGCCGGCAAGTGCTGGCGGCAGCCATGGCCGGGCTGCTCGCCGGCTGCGGCGAGCAGAAACCGAAGGCCGCATTCCACGCGATCGATGTCACTGGCGCCACCTTCGGACAGGGCTTCGCGTTGACCGACTTCAACGGCGATGCACGCACGCTCGCCGACTACAAGGGCAAGGTGGTCGCGCTGTTCTTCGGCTTCACGCAGTGCCCGGACGCCTGCCCGACCGCGATGGTGAAGCTTGCCGGCATTGCGAAGGCACTCGGCCCCGATGCGGCGCGGCTGCAGGTGGTGTTCATCACGGTGGACCCGGAGCGCGACACGCCGGCCTTGCTCAAGGAATATGTGCCGGCGTTCGATCGGTCGTTCACCGGCCTCCACGGCACGCCGCAGCAGATCGCCGAGGTCGCGAAATCGTACAAGGCCTATTACAGCAAGGTGAAGGGGTCGACGCCCGACAGCTACACCATCGACCACTCCACCTTTACCTACCTGTACGACCCGCAGGGCCGGCTGCGGCTGATGGCGCGCCACGAGATACCGGCAAAGGACCTCGAGGCGGACATCCGCGCGCTGCTGAAGGGCTGAGCCCCGCGCGGCGCCTGTCTCAGCGCGCCCGCTGCGCCGCGCCGGCGGCCTCGGGCGATGCCTGGCGCACCGGGCGGGCTGCCGGCTGGCCGGCGCTGCCGGCACCGCCCTCGGCTTTCTGCGCCCGCGTGCGGCGCTGGATCTCGGCCAGCCGCTGGCCGCGCAGCTTGCGCCGTTCTGCCTCGTCCGGGGCGGCCGCGATCTTCTGCTGCCAGGCGTCGCGCTCCTCGGGTGTGAAGTGGCGCGTCCAGTCGCCCTTGGGCGCGGCGGTGGTCGACTTGGCGGCATTGGTACGCGCCTGGGGTCGCTCGCCGGTCTCGCCCTTCGCCGGCTGCCCCGACGGCGTGGCCTGGGCCAGTGCAGGGCCGACGAGCCCGCAGGTGACCACGGCTGCGGCCAGTGCCGCGAGCGCGCGGCGATGACGGTGGGCGGCGGGCTGGCCCGAGGTGTTGCGGGTGATGTCCTTCGTTCTGCGTTCCATGTGCTCTCCGGGAAAGGTGGCGGGGCGGTCGGCGCGGTACCGGACCGGTACGCGTCCTGCCCCTGCACGCGAGTCTCTGCGCGCGTCTTCCCGTTGGCGAACGAGGGTTGCGGCCTGTAGCGCGGCAAACTTCGCCGCGCGCAGGTATCGCGTCAGTCGTACACGACCACGCTGCGGATCGATTCGCCCGAGTGCATAAGGTCGATCGCGCGGTTTATGTCCGACAGCGGCATCGTATGCGTGATCAGGTCGTCGATCCGGATCCTGCCGTCCATGTACCAGTCGACGATCTTCGGCACGTCGGTGCGGCCGCGCGCGCCACCGAATGCCGTGCCCTTCCAGACGCGGCCGGTGACCAGCTGGAACGGCCGGGTGCGGATCTCCTGGCCGGCACCGGCCACGCCGATGATGATCGACTCGCCCCAGCCGCGATGGCAGCACTCGAGCGCCTGGCGCATCAGGTCTACGTTGCCGACGCACTCGAAGCTGTAGTCGGCGCCACCGTCGGTCAGCGCGACCAGATAGGGCACGAGATCGCCCTCGACTTCCTTCGGGTTCACGAAGTGGGTCATGCCGTACTGCCGGCCCAGGGCCTCGCGCGCCGGGTTGACGTCGACGCCGATGATCATGTTTGCGCCGGCCAGGCGTGCGCCCTGCACCACGTTCAGGCCGATGCCGCCCAGCCCGAACACCACCACGTTCGCGCCCGGCTCGACCTGCGCGGTGTTGATCACTGCACCGATGCCGGTGGTGACGCCGCAGCCGATGTAGCAGACCTTGTCGAACGGCGCGTCTTCCCGGATCTTCGCCAACGCGATCTCGGGCAGCACGGTGTAGTTGGAGAACGTCGAGCAGCCCATGTAGTGATGGACCATCTTCCCGCCGATCGAGAATCGGCTGGTACCGTCGGGCATCACGCCCTTGCCCTGGGTGGTGCGGATCGCGGTGCACAGGTTGGTCTTGCGCGACAGGCACGACTTGCACTGGCGGCACTCGGGCGTGTAGAGCGGGATCACATGGTCGCCCTTCTTCAGGCCGGTGACGCCGGGGCCGACCTCGACCACGATGCCCGCGCCCTCGTGGCCGAAGATCGCCGGGAACAGTCCTTCCGGGTCGCCACCCGAGCGGGTGAACTCGTCGGTATGGCAGACGCCGGTGGCCTTGAGCTCGACCATGACCTCACCGGCCTTCGGCCCCTCGAGGTCGACGGTCTCGATGACCAGCGGTTGACCTGCGGCGTAGCAGACGGCTGCTTGCGTTTTCATGGCGGCCTCCGGTTCAGAAGCGGCGATTATCCTGTAACCGCTGCGGGCGCGGAATGGTCTGTGGTCCGGCCTGGCCCGCCCGACCTCCAACATGCAAGCGCCAGGCCTCATGACATCGAGCGGTGTGGCGATCGCCACAACAGCGATAGACTCGCGGCCTTGCCGCCGCGCCGTGTGCCCCTGTCTGCGCTCACTGCTTCCTGGAGACGTCCTGATGCCCTTGCCGACGCCGAAACCCCTGCCCTACACCGTCCACCTGGCCGACTTCGCCTCGGGCAAGGACAGCCCGACCGCCTTCCTCGAGCGCTGCCTCGCCAATGTGGATACGTTCGAGCCGACCGTCGGCGCGTTCGTCCATATCGAGATCGAGAAGGCACGGGCCGCGGCGGCCGCCTCGACTGCGCGCTGGCGCGAGGGCCGACCGCTGTCGCGGATCGACGGCATGCCGGTGGGCATCAAGGACCTGATCGAGACCGCGGACATGCCGACCCAGTGCGGCTCGCCGGTGTTCGAGGGCTATCAGTCGCATCGTGACGCCGCGAGCGTGGTCGCGCTGCGCCAGGCCGGTGCGATCATCCTCGGCAAGACGGTCACCACCGAATTCGCCGCGCGCGTGCCGCGCGGTACGCGCAATCCGTGGGATCCGTCGCGCACGCCCGGCGGCTCGAGCAGCGGCTCGGCCGCGGGCGTGGGCTGCGGGATGATCGCCGTCGGCCTGGGCACGCAGGTGATCGGCTCGATGCTGCGGCCGGCCAGCTTCTGCGGCGCCTATGCGTTCAAGCCCACCTTCGGCGCGATCAACCGCGGCGGCTCGCATGACGGCCTGTCGCAGTCGGTGCATGGCCCGATCGCTGCCACGCTGCAGGACGCCTGGATCGTCGCGCGCGAGATCTCCGACCGCGCCGGTGGCGATCCCGGCTATCCCGGGCTGTACGGCCCGTCGGAGACGCCGGCGCCGGTGCGCCCGGCGCGTATCGTGGTGATCGAGACCGCCGGCTGGAAGATCGCCGATGCCGATGCGAAGGCTGCCTTCGAGGCCGCCGTCGCGCGCCTGAGCGCGCAGGGCGTGCGCGTGCACCGGCGTGCCGACGACGCCCGGGTTGCGCTGCTCGAGGTCGCACTCGAGGATGCCGGCCGCATATCGCATGCGCTGGTCAACTACGAGTCGGTGTGGCCGCTGAACACCTACCGCGACCGCGATCCGTCCAGGCTCAGCGACTTCCTGCGCGAGCGGCTGGTCGAGGCCGAGAAGATGACCCAGGCCGATTACCGCAAGCTGCTGGCGACGCGGGCCGCGGCGCGCGCCGCGCAGGCGATGCTGCTGGGCGAGTGCGACGTGCTGCTGACCCTGTCGGCGCCCGGCGCCGCGCCGGTGGGCATCGATGCCACTGGCGACACGGTGTTCAACATCCCTGCGTCCTACCTGGGCGCGCCGGCACTGAGCCTGCCGCTGCTGACCGTGCAGGGCTTGCCGCTGGGCATTCAGGCGATCGGCTTCCCGGACCGCGATGCCGAGCTGTTCGAGTCGGCGGGGTGGATCGACCAGGTGTTGCGGTAGACCGCACCCCGGCCGGTGTATGGCCGGTGCTGATCGGCGCTGGCGTGATGCTCGGCCTGAGCATTCCGATCGCGAAGGTCGCCTCGGCTGCTGGCGTGCCGGCGTCAGTCCTCGGAGTACTTCCGCGACGACCCCTTGAACTGCTCGACCGGGTACTTGCGCGCGTTCAGGCCGATCTTCTCGTTCGCGGCCGCGAGGAGGTCGAACTGCAGCCGGTCGGCGAGGCGCACCAGGTAGAGCAGCACGTCGGCCGATTCATGGCGGATGCGGTCGAGGTGGGCGGCCTCCGGCGTGTAGCTGTCCGCGCCGTCGATCCACTGGAACTCGGCCGCCAGTTCGCCTGCCTCCGCGGCGACGCCGATGGCGAGGTTCTTCGGCGAGTGGAACTGCTCCCAGTCGCGCTCGGCCGCGAAGTGGCGCAGGCGTTCGGTGAGCCCGGCAAGGCTGTCATCGGTCATCGCTGCCATCCTCCGGAGATAGGTGTGCCGAGTCTAGCGCTACACTGACGCAGCCAACCAACCTCAGGCAGGGAGCACGCATGTACAACCTCTACTACTGGTCGCACATCCAGGGCCGCGGCGAATTCATCCGCCTCGCGCTCGAGGCCGCAGGCGCGGACTACGTCGACGTCGTGCGCCAATCCGAGAAGAAGGGCGGCGGTCGCGCGGCGGTGCTGTCGATCCTGCAGGGCACCGACCCGCGCGCACCGTTCGCGCCGCCGATCCTCGAGGTCGACGGCGAGTGGATCTCGCAGACGGCCAACATCCTCGCCTTCCTCGGCCCGCGGCTCGGGCTGGTGCCGAAGGATGCCGCTTCGCGCCGCTGGGCGAACCAGCTGCAGCTGGTGGTCGCGGACTTCATCGTCGAAGCGCACGACACCCATCATCCGATCGCCAAGCATCTCTACTACGAAGAGCAGAAGCCCGCGGCGCGCAAGCGGGCGAAGGCCTTCGTCGAGCTGCGCATGCCGAAGTTCCTCGGCTACTTCGAGGCCGTGCTCGAGCGCAACCCCAAGGGGCCGTCCTGGCTGGTCGGCAGCGAACTGTCCTATGTCGACCTGTCGGTGTTCCAGTCGATCGCGGGCCTGCGCTACGCGTTCCCGAAGGCGATGTCGCGCCTCGAGCCGGAACACCCCAACCTGGTGGCACTGCACGCACGTGTCGCGAAACTGCCCCGGGTCGCGCGCTACCTGAAGTCGAAGCGGCGCATACCGTTCAATCAGAGCGGGATCTTCCGGCATTACCCGGAGCTGGATCGTTGAGGGGGGCGCTGGCAGGGCGATGCCTGGTCGAGTAGAGTCGGGCCAACCAGAAGAACAGACTTTCGACCGATACCCGCAGAGGACCCCGTGCCCCTCATTCTCAAGGGCGTGATGCAGAGCCCGGTCACGCCGCTGAAGGCAGACTTCAGCCCCGATCTAGAGACCTTCGAGCGCCTGCTCGATTTCCACGTCCGCACCGGTGCCACCGCGATCTCCTGGCCGCACCACAAGGGCGAATCGCTGAACCTCACCATCGCCGAGCGCAAGCGCTTCGCCGAGGTCGCGGTGAAGACGGTAGCGGGCCGTGTCCCCGTGTCCATCCACGTCAGTGCCCTGGCGGTGGAGGATTCGATCGACCTGGCACGGCATGCGCAGGCGGTCGGGGCAGACGCGATCATCGCGATCACGCCGTACTTCTGGAACCCGTCGCCGGCGGCCATCCACGACTGGTTCATGCGGCTGGGTCGCGAGGTCGACCTGCCGATCATCGCCTACAACTCACCGTCCTACCTAGACGGCGTCGAGTTCACCGGCGAACTGATCACGAGCCTGCTCGAGAAACTGCCGAACCTGGTTGCCATGAAGGAGGCCAGTTTCGACTCCGAGAAGTTCCTCGAGATCTCCCGTGCGGCGCTGGCAGTGCGCCCCGATTTCTCGCTCGTTGCCGGAGTCGAGTTCCTCCTGCCCTCGATCCCGCTCGGCGGCAAGGGGTCCTATTCGTCTGCCGGCGCCATCTGCCCGAACCTCTGCACCCGCCTGTACGCCTCATGCGTGGAAGGCCGCTGGGACGAAGCCCGCGACTGCCAGTACAAGTTGTCCCAGCTGTGGCAGCTGTTCCGTGACCAGTACCCGTCATCGCTCAAGGGCGGCATGGTGATCATGGGTCGCCCGGTCGGGCCGACCCGTCCGCCGCTGCCCACCGCAAGCGAGAAGCGGATCGCCTTCATCGCCGAGCAACTCGGCGAACTGGGCATCCTCGACACCGAACCCCACGGCTGGTGAAGTCCATGTCCTCTGCCCCCGCTGTCGCCTCCCCGGTGTTCATGCCCGGGCTCGTCCATACCCCGCTCACCCCGTTCACGCCCGACGGCGCGATCGATTGCGCACGCCATGCGCAGCTCATCGAGTTCCACCTGCGCAACGGTGCCGATTCGATCGCGGTGCCGATGCATGCGGGCGAGTCGGTCAGCCTGCCCACCGCCGAGCGCCACCGGGTGCTCGAGTTCGTCCTCGACAAGGTGGCGGGGCGCGTGCCGGTGATCGCCCACGTCAGCGAGTCGGGCACTGCAATGGCCGCCGCGCTCGCGCAGCATGCGCAGCACGCCGGCGCGAAGGCCATCGTGGCCAACGTGCCCTACTACTGGACGCCACCGCAGTCGATGCTGGTCGAACACTTCGCTCAGATCGCGGCCGTGGTCGACCTGCCGATGTTCGTCCACAATTTTCCCGATGAGATGGGCGGTGTGAAGTTCAACGCAACCTCGGCCATCGAACTGGTCGAGCGCTCCCCGAACTTCATCGGTCTGGTCGATTCCAGCCTCGACTGGCAGTACATGATCGAGCTGCTCATGCTGGCGCGCCGAGTCCGTCCGTCGTTCGCACTGCTGTCCGGATCGGAGTACCTCATTTCGGCGCATGCGATCGGTGCCACCGGGTCCTTCTGTGCCCTGGCCGGCATTGCGCCCAGGGCGGTTCGGCGCCTGCATGAACTGTGCGTTGCCGAGCGCTACGAAGAAGCGCGCCCGCTGCAGAACGCGGTTGCTGCCCTGCGGATGGCGATCAAGCCGGGCGGTGTCGCCGGCCTCAAGGCTGCGTCGCGTGCGATGGCGCGCGATTGCGGCGATGTCCGACCACCGCTGACCCCGCTGTCCGCGGCACAGGGCACGGCGCTTTCGCTGGCGCTGTCGAAGATCGGCATGCTCGGCGACGAACCGCAGGGCTGGTAGCGTCGTGGCGGACGACGAGCGACCGGAAGCGGTCCTGCGCGACGTGCCCGTGGCCCTGGTGACAGGTGCCGCACAGGGCATCGGTGCAGCCATAGCGGTTGAACTGGCCCGCACCGGGCACGACCTCGTGGTGTCCTCGATGCAGCCTTCCAGGCTGGAGCCGGTCTGCGCGGCGATCCGGGCAATGGGACGACGCGCGGTTGCGATCGCGCTCGACCTGCGCGAGATCGGCGATCTCGAGGCGGCGATCGGGCGTGCCGCCGGGGCTTTCGGACGGCTGGACGTACTGGTGAACAATGCAGGTGTCCCGCTCAAGGTGCCTGCGCTCGACGTGACGCCCGAAGCCTGGGAGACGGTGATGGCGACCAACCTCACCGGCACCTTCTTCCTGACCCAGAAGTTCGGCGCGTGTCTGGCACGCGAACATCGGCCCGGCTGCATCATCAGCATCGCCTCCACGCATGCGCTCGTCGGCATGGCCGACCGAACGGTGTATGGCATCGCGAAGGCCGGCATCCTGCAGATGACGCGAATGCTCGCCATCGAATGGGCGCCGCTGGGCATCCGCGTCAATGCAGTCGCGCCAGGGCGCATCGACACGGCTGCCCGCGCAGGTTCGTTCAAGCAGCCGGGCTACCTCGAGTCTGCACTGGGACGGATCCCGCTCGGCCGCCTTGGCCTGCCGGAGGAGGTGGCTGCCGCGGTGGCCTACCTGGCGCAGCCGGCGGCCGCTTACATGACCGGGCAGACCCTCGTGCTGGACGGGGGCGTCACCGCGCAGTGAGCCGGGCCGCGGCGTGCGTCACGGCTGGATCCCGGCTTCCTTCACCACCTTCATCCAGCGCGCAAGCTCGACCTTGATCAGCGCCGCGAATTCTTCGGGCGAGGCGCTGGGTGTCGGTTCGGCACCGTCGCGCAGGAAGCGGTCGCGGATCGCCGGTTCCTGCAGCACCTTGACCACGGTGGCATGCAGGATGCCTACGACGTCGCGGGGCGTGGCCGCCGGCGCGAGCAGGCCGTACCACTGCACGGCATCGAAGCCCGGGACACCGGACTCCGCGATCGTCGGGATGTCGGGCGCACCGCTCACCCGCCGGGCGCTGGTCACTCCGTAGGCGCGTACCCGGCCTGCGCGGATCTGCGGCAGCGCGACCAGGATGTTCGACATCATGAGCGGCACATGGCCGCCCACGACATCGCCCAGCGCCGGCCCAACGCCCTTGTACGGAACATGGACCATCTTCGTGCCCGTCGTGAGCAGGAACAGTTCCATCGACAGGTGCTGGTTGGCACCGATGCCGCCGGTGGCGAACTGAAGCTGGCCCGGCCGCGTGCGGGCCAGTGCGACGAGTTCCTTCACGGTGCGAGCGGGCAGGGCCGGATTGGCGACCAGCACGTTCGGCAGCGTCACTGTCATCGAGACCGGTGCGAAATCGCGCGCGAGGTCATACGATGTCTTCATCATCGCGGGATTGCTGGTGTGCGATGCGATCGCGGCCAACAGTGTGTAGCCGTCCGGCGTGGCTCGCGCGACCACTTCCGCGCCGATGTTTCCGCTGGCGCCCGGACGGTTCTCGAGCACGAACGGCTGCCCCAGCAGGTCGGACATCCTTGGTCCCAGGATGCGGGTCGAGGTGTCGGTACCGCCCCCCGGTGGCGACGGGATCACGATCCGCACCGGCTTGTCGGGATAGGCGGCCAGCGCCGCCATCGACCATGGCCCTGCGGCAAGCGCAGCGGCGCCCGCAGCGAATCCTGCGCAGCCATGCCATGAACGGGGGCGGACCCTGACCGTGACCAGACCGGAACCTGTGGACATCCTCGCTCCTCCGTGCCCGAAGCGTCCTGCGGCCGATCGCGTGGTTGCGTCGGGCCGTTCGACAGCCGCTCCGTGCACGAAGCTTAGCGCAGTGCCGGCCCGCGGGTAGAATCCAGATCACCTTGGATATACCGCCGATGCCCTCACCCGAAGCGCGGGCAGCTGTACCCGGGCCGTCGCCCGCACCCGCACGCGACCTCTGCACCGACTGCGGCATCTCGCGCTCGTCCGACCCGAAGCGCTGCGGCCGCGCCTGCCAGTTCATCCGGCCCGACTATCCCGCGCTGGAGGCGCAGGTGCACGGGCGCAGCCGCGATCCGGCGCGGGTCGACGAATTGTACTTCGGACCGTTCCGCCGCATGCTGCGCGCATCGATGAAGCAGCCCACGCCCGGGGCACAGTGGACCGGTATCACCACCGGCATCGCCGAGCGGCTGCTCGCGCGCGGGCTGGTCGATGCGGTGCTTACCATGGCTCCCGACCCGGACGACCGCTGGCGCCCGGTGCCAGTGCTGGTCACCTCGGCCGCCGACATGGCCGCCTGCCGCGGCATGCGGATGGGCTATGCGCCGCTGCTCTCGCTGCTCGAGCCTGCCCTGGCGGCCGGCCACCGGCGCCTTGCGGTGATCGGTATTCCCTGCCAGGTGTACGCGCTGCGTGCGCTCGAGAAGGAACTGGGTTTCGAGCGCCTCTACGTGATCGGCACGCCGTGCTCGGACAACACCACGACCGACAACTTCCATGCGTTTCTCGACCTTCTGGCCGACGATCCGTCGACCATCACCTACCTCGAGTTCCGCGCCGACTACCGGGTCGAGCTGCGCTTCACCGACGGGCGCACGAAGCTGATCCCTTTCCTCGACCTGCCGATCTCGAAGCTGCCGCCGGACTTCTTCCCGCTGACCTGCCGCACCTGCGTCGACTACACCAACGTGCTGGCCGACATCACCGTCGGCTACATGGGCGGGCAGGGCGAGCAGTGGTTGCTGGTGCGCAACGAGCGCGGCGAGGAACTGCTCGGGCTGCTCGGCGACGACGTACGAACCGCAGCCCCCGGTTCCGCCGGCAAGCGGCAGGGCCCGGTGAAGGGCTTCCTGGCCAACGTCGAGCGCGCCGCCGGCGGCCTGCCGCTGCGCCAGATGCCTGGCTGGCTGCGTCCGATCGTGAACTTCCTGATGCCGCGGATCGGCCCGCGCGGGCTGGAGTTCGCGCGCACCCGGGTCGAGATGAAGGCGCTCGAATCGGTGGTCCACCTGCGCCGCGAGCGGCCCAGGCGCCTGCGGCACATGGTGCCGGCCCACCTCTGGGCGCTGGTCGCGCCCTACGGTCTCTTGCCGCGGGAAGAGGAGCGCCCCGGCGCACCGCCGCGTCCGCCAGGCGACCCTGGGGTCTGACCCTGGGGTCTGACCCCAGGGTCAGACCCCAGCATCGGCGCCAGCATCGGCGAGCGTGCCGGTCAGGCCGCCCTGGCGAACTGCGCCACGACGTCCTTCTCGTAGGCCTCGACCTTCTGCACGCTGGGCCGCTCGCGCATGCGCGCCATGTGCGCCAGGCAGTTCGGGAAGGCGGACAGGTCCAGCTTGAACTGGGTTGCGCGGCGAAAGCACCAGAAGAAATACGAATCCACCGCGGTGAAGTGGTCGAAGAACCATTCGCGCCCCTCGAGCAGGCCTTCGGCGATCTTCAGGTCCTCGAACAGCAGCTTCTGCGCGACCCGCTTCACGCCATCGAAGGCCTCCGGCATGTCGCAGTAGTTCTCGGGTCGGGCGTTCGGCGTCAGGTGCGGATGGATGGTCGAGGTGAACCATGACATCAGCGAGATTGCCTTGAACTCGTCGAAGCCCGCCGGCAGCAGTTTCGCCGCCGGGAAGCTGCGCGCGATGAACTGCTGGATCGCCACGTTCTCGGTCAGCGGGTAGCCGTCGACCAGCAGCACCGGGACCTTGCCCTTGGGGTTCACCGCGAGGTACTCGGCGCTCTTCTGCTCCCTGGCGCCGGTGTTGACCGTGCGCACCGTGAACGGCGCACCGGCCTCGGTCAGGTTCACGTAGGCCACCAGCGAGCAGGCCATCGGGGCGTAGCAGAGCGTCAGGTCCATCGGTGTCTCCTCCATGTCGGGACGTTGATCGTACCCGCACGGGCCCTCGATCGGTCAACAGCCGGCCGGGTGCGCGCGTTAGGATGACTGCCATGGCTCTTTCCCGCGCCGACCTCGAAGCCGACCTGCTGCGCAGGCAGTACGAACAGTTCCATCCCGAACTGCCGATCGTGCCGCAGCAGGCGTTCGACGCTTCGCTCGACTGCGTGCTCGAGGCGGTCGGCGAAGGCCGAGACCTGTGGCTGTTCGCCTACGGGTCCCTGATCTGGAACCCGCTGTTCCACTTCGAGGAACGGCACCCCGCGCTGGTGCACGGGTTGCACCGTCGCTTCTGCCTCTGGTCGCGGATGGGCCGCGGGTCACCCGACCGGCCGGGGCTGATGCTCGCGCTCGAACACGGCGGCCGCTGCCACGGCTTCGCGTTCCGCATCCCGGCGCACCTGCTGCGCACCGAACTCACGCTGATCTGGCGGCGCGAGATGGTGATGGGTGCCTACCAGGCGCGCTGGGTGAATGCGGTCGTGCGCGGCCAGCCGGTGCGCTCGCTCGCGTTCGTGGTCAACCGCAAGGGCTGGCAGTACGCGGGCAAGCTGCCGGCCGACGAGGTGGTGCAGGTGCTCGCGCATGCACGCGGGCGGCTCGGCTCGGCGGCCGACTACCTGTTCCAGACGGTCGACTGCCTGCGCACCAACGGCGTGCAGGATGCGCGGCTGTTCGCGCTCGCCAAGCAGGTGGCCCGGCTCCGGGCGCCGCTTGCGCCCTGAGCCCCGGCCACCCCGGTGCAACAGGAAGACCCTTCTCGCGTACGATCGGCGGCCTCTGACACCCGACTCAGGAGCGCTCCGATGCCGTTCGAGATCCGACCCTTCCGATGCCCCGTGCCGATGGTCGCGGCGCTGCTGCCGGCCCTCGCGCTGGCGGCACTGCCGGCCGGCGCCCAGCCGTTCCCGTCCAAGAGCCTGCGCATCGTCGTGCCCTACGCCCCGGGCGGCGTGGTCGACTATGTCGGCCGCACCCTCGGGCAGAAGCTGTCGGAGCAGCTCGGCCAGTCGGTGGTGATCGACAACCGCGGCGGGGCGGGCGGCATCGTCGGCGTCGAGGTCGCCGCGCGCGCCGGCGCCGACGGCTACACGCTGCTGGTGATGGACCCGGCGATCGTGATCAACCAGGGCCTGCAGCCGCAGGTACCCTACGACGTGTTGAAGGATTTCCGCACCATCACGATCGCGACCTCGTCGCCGCTGGTGCTGGCGATCAACCCCAAGGTCGGCGCACGCAGCGTCGCCGAACTCACCGCCATCGCCAAGGCGAAGCCGGGCACGCTGTCGTTCGCCTCGGCCGGCATCGGTACCACGCCGCACATGGCGGGCGAGTTCTTCAAGTCGCGCATCGCGCAGGACATCGTCCACGTACCGTACAAGGGCAGCGGCCCCGCGATGACCGACCTGATCGCCGGCAACGTGCAGATGACGTTCTCGTCGATCGCAGCCGCCATCCCGTTCTTCAAGGACGGCCGCCTCGTCGGGCTGGCGACCACCGGCGCGAAGCGCGTCGCCGCGCTGTCCGACCTGCCGACGATGATCGAGGCCGGCTTCGCCGGCTTCGAGGTCGAACTGTGGCAGGGGCTGTTCGTGCCCTCGGCCACGCCGAAAGACACCGTCGCCCGGCTGCATGCCGAGACGGTGAAGGCGCTGGCCACGGCCGAGCTGCGCGCCGCGCTGGCCAAGGTCGGCAACGAACCGGTGGGCAATTCGCAGGCCGAGGCGGAGCAATTCGTGCGCGCCGAACTGGCGAAATGGGCGAAACTGGTGAAGGTCGCCGGCATCAAGCCGCAGTAAGGGAGAGAACATGGCTGGACAATCGACCCGGGTAGCCATCGTCACCGGTGCCGGCAGCGGCATCGGCCGCGCCTCGGCGCTCGCGCTGCTGCGCGACGGCTGGCATGTCGCGCTGGCCGGGCGCCGCCCCGACGTGCTGCAGGCCGTGGCGGCTGAATCGGGTGCCGGCGCGCGTGCGCTCGCGGTGCCCACCGACATCACCTCGCCGGAATCGGTCGCCGCACTGTTCGCCGCGGTGAAGCAGGCCTGGGGCCGGCTCGACCTGGTGTTCAACAACGCCGGCCTGAACGCACCCGGGGTGCCGCTGGAAGACCTGCCAGTCGAGAAGTGGCTGGCGGTGGTCAACACCAACCTGACCGGCGCTTTCCTGTGCACCCAGCAGGCGTTCCGGATGATGAAGGACCAGGTGCCGATGGGTGGGCGCATCATCAACAACGGCTCGATCTCGGCACACGTGCCGCGGCCCGACTCCGCACCCTACACGGCGAGCAAGCACGGCATCACCGGCCTCACCAGGACCACCGCGCTCGACGGGCGCAAGTACGACATCGCCTGCTGCCAGATCGATGTCGGCAACGCCATGACCGAACTGGCCGCGCGCATGTCCAAGGGCGTGAAGCAGGCCAACGGCGAGATCAAGGCCGAGCCGATGATCGACGTCGAGGACGTCGGCCGCACCGTGCTGCACATGGCCAACCAGCCGCTGAACGTGAACCTGTTCACCGTGACCATCATGGCGACCAAGATGCCGTTTGCCGGACGCGGCTGAGCCACCGGCTGACCCAGCCTCTGCACCGGCTGGGGTCAGGTCTTGAGTTTTGCAGTCAGGCGAGGTCGAAGCGGTCCAGTTCCATCACCTTCGACCAGGCCGCGACGAAAGCACGCACGAACGCGGCTTGCGAATCGCTGCAGGCATGCACCTCGGCCAGTGCACGCAATTGCGAGTTCGAGCCGAACACCAGGTCGACAACGGTGCCTGTCCAGCGCAGCTCGCCTGTCGCGCGGTCGCGACCCACGAACACGTGCTGCGCGGTCGACGACTTCTGCCAGTCAATGCCCATGTCGAGCAGGTTGACGAAGAAGTCGTTGGTCAGCGTGCCGGGCCGTCGGGTGAATACCCCGTGCGCGGACTGTCCGACGTTCGCGCCGAGCACGCGCAGGCCACCGATCAGCACCGTCATCTCGGGCGCAGTGAGGGTGAGCAACTGCGCACGGTCGACCAGCTTCTCGGCAACCACCGCCTCGAAGCCCTGGCGGACGTAGTTGCGGAAGCCGTCCGCGACCGGCTCGAGCGGCGCGAACGAGTCGACATCGGTGCGTTCCTGCGAGGCATCGGTACGGCCGGGAGTGAACGGGACGATGATGTCGTGGCCAGCCGCCTTCGCCGCCGCCTCGACCGCCGCGCAGCCTCCGAGCACGATCAGGTCGGCCATCGAGATGCGCTTGCCGCCAGCCTGTGCGGCATTGAAGTTGCGCTGTACGCCCTCCAGCGCCGCGAGGGCCTTCGCCAGTTCCGCGGGTTCGTTGACCTCCCAGCCGTTCTGCGGCGCGAGCCGGACACGCGCGCCGTTGGCGCCGCCGCGCTTGTCGCTGCCTCGGAAGGTTGAGGCCGACGCCCAGGCGGTCGCGACCAGCCGCGCGATCGACAGGCCGGATGCGAGGATCGCCGCCTTCAGCGCCGCGACGTCGGCTGCATCGACCAGCGGATGGTCGACCGCCGGCACCGGGTCTTGCCAGATCAGTTCTTCCTTCGGCGCCAGCGCGCCGAGGTAGCGCGTTGCCGGGCCCATGTCGCGATGGGTCAGCTTGAACCAGGCGCGGGCGAAGGCGTCGGCGAACTGCTTCGGATCGGCGAGGAACCGACGCGAGATCCGTTCGTAGGCCGGGTCCATGCGCAGCGCGAGGTCGGCGGTGGACATCATCGGTGCATGTCGCTTCGACGCGTCATGCGCATCGGGCACGCTGCCGGCACCGGCGCCGCCCTTCGGCGTCCACTGGTGCGCACCGGCCGGGCTCTTCGTGAGTTCCCACTCGAAGCCGAACAGCGTCTCGAAGTAGCTGTTGTCCCAGGTGGTCGGCGTGGGTGTCCATGCGCCCTCGAGGCCGCTGGTGATCGCATGCAAGCCCTTGCCGCTGCCGAAGGTGTTCTTCCAGCCCAGGCCCTGCTCTTCGATGGACGCCCCTTCCGGCTCGGGGCCGACATGGATCGACGGGTCCGCGGCACCATGGCACTTGCCGAACGTGTGGCCACCGGCCACCAGCGCCACCGTCTCTTCATCGTTCATGGCCATCCGGGCGAAGGTCTCGCGGATGTCGCGCGCCGAGGCAACCGGGTCGGGCTTGCCGTTCGGGCCTTCCGGGTTCACGTAGATCAGGCCCATCTGCACCGCGGCGAGCGGATTGGCCAGTTCGCGCTCACCGCTGTAGCGCTCGTCGGCCAGCCACTTGCCCTCGGGGCCCCAGTAGATGTCTTCCTCCGGCTCCCAGATGTCGGCACGGCCGCCGGCGAAGCCAAACGTCCTGAACCCCATCGACTCGAGCGCGACGTTGCCGGCGAGGATCATCAGGTCGGCCCACGAGAGCGCGCGGCCGTACTTCTGCTTGATCGGCCAGAGCAGCCGGCGCGCCTTGTCGAGATTGCCGTTGTCCGGCCAGCTGTTCAGCGGCGCGAAGCGCTGCGCGCCGGCGCCCGCGCCGCCGCGGCCGTCCGCGATGCGGTAGGTGCCGGCGCTGTGCCAGGCCATGCGGATGAAGAACGGGCCGTAGTGACCGTAGTCGGCCGGCCACCAGTCCTGCGAGTCGGTCATCAGCGCATGCAGGTCGCGCACGACCGCATCGAGGTCGAGGCCGCTGAAGGCCTGCGCATAGTCGAAACCCTCGCCCATCGGGTCGGACAGGGCGGAGTGCTGGTGCAGGACCTTCAGGTCGAGCTGCCCGGGCCACCAGTTTGTGTTCTTGCTGGGGGCGGCGACCGGGCTGGCGGGGGTATGGCCTGCGAACGGGCATTTCTGTTCGGACATGGTTCTCTCCTTGGTGTTTCACGCGGGTGGCTCGACGCACTATGGGAGCATGGGTGGCGCGGGGCAAATTGGATTTTGCAATGGGGACGATAGTCGCCAGGCCATGCAGGCGGTTCCCGCGAGGTCGCTGTACAGTGTTGCCTTGTCCAGGAAGGATGCGTGCAACATGCCAGTCGTCCAGTGGCGTTTCGACAACACCTACACCCGCCTGCCCCGCCTCTTCTATTCGAAGCAGGGCGCCACGGCCGCACCGGCGCCGAAGCTGGTGCTGCTCAACCACGCCCTGGCGCGCGACCTCGGCCTCGATTTCTCCGGCACGGACGACGCCGCACTCGCGGCCCTGTTCTCCGGCAACGTCCTGCCCGAAGGCGCCGAGCCGTTCGCCCAGGCCTATGCCGGCCATCAGTTCGGCGGCTTCTCGCTGCTTGGGGACGGCCGCGCGCTGGTGCTCGGCGAACACGTCGCGCCGGATGGCCGACGCGTGGACATCCAGTTCAAGGGTTCCGGCCCGACGCGCTATTCGCGCAGTGGCGACGGCCGTGCCGCGCTGGGCCCGATGTTGCGCGAGTACGTGATCAGCGAGGCGATGCAGGCGCTCGGCATCCCGACCACCCGCTCGCTCGCGGTGGTCGCGACCGGGCAGCCGGTGTATCGCGAGCGTCCGCTGCCGGGCGCGGTGCTGACCCGGGTCGCTGCCAGCCACCTGCGGGTGGGCACGTTCCAGTACGCGGCCGCGCAGGGCGACCCGGCGCTGGTTGCGCAACTGGTCGACTACGCGATCGATCGCCACTACCCGCACCTGAAGGATGCAGTCAGCCCCGGCCTCGCGCTGCTGCAGGCGGTGGGCGAGCGGCAGCTGGCGCTGGTGGTCGAGTGGCTGCGGGTGGGCTTCATCCACGGCGTGATGAACACCGACAACGTCACCATTGCCGGCGAGACGATCGACTACGGGCCGTGCGCGTTCATGGACGCCCATGATCCGACCACCGTGTTCAGTTCCATCGACCACCAGGGCCGCTATGCGTTCGGCAACCAGCCGCGCATCATGCTGTGGAACCTGGCCCGTTTCGCGGAGTCGCTGTTGCCGTCGATCGACGCGGACGGCGAAAAGGCGGTCGAACTCGCGACCGCATCGCTGCATGCGCTCGCCGACATCTTCGAAGCCGGCTGGCTCGCGATGATGGGCCGCAAGCTCGGGCTGTCGGGCAGCGAGCCAGACGACCGGGCGCTCTGCGACGATCTGCTTTCGTGGATGACGCTGGCCAGGGCCGACCATACCAACACCTTCCGCGCGCTGGCGGTCGACGCACTGCCCTATGGCGCCGTCTTCGACGACCCGGCGTTCGGCCAATGGCATGCGCGCTGGCGGGCCCGGCTCGGGCGGCAGGGCGATGCACTGCCGGCCGTGTTCGAACGGATGCGCGCGGCCAACCCGGCCTACATCCCGCGCAACCACCAGGTCGAGGCGGCGCTGGCCGCCGGTTCGGCAGGCGACCTCGCGCCGATGCACCGGTTGCTCGAGGTGCTGGCCGACCCGTATGCAGCGCGCGACGGTCTCGACGAGTACGCGCAGCCGGCGGTGCCGGACGGGCGGGTGTACCAGACGTTCTGCGGGACCTGAGCTGCGGGACGAGGCGTTGCGTTGGTTTGTCGTGTTGCTGTCAACCGGGCGTTTCTTCCCGTGGCGGGCCTGTGCGGTCGCGGTATCATCCGCCGCCGGGCTGTTGCCCGAGCGCCCGGCTCCCCAGCGCAGGGATCACCCGCTTCATTTGCCGTCCATCGGAGGTTTCCAATGACCACTCGTGCAGCTACCCTGCCGCGCCCGCAGCGCGCGCTTGCCGCCGCTTCCCTCGCTGCCTTCTCGGTGGCGCTCGCGCCCGCCGCGATGGCTCAGGCCTATCCGACCAAGCCGCTTCGCATGGTCATCCCGTTCGCACCGGGTGGCGGCAGCGACTTCATCGGCCGCATCGCTGCGCAGCAACTGTCCGACTCGCTCGGCCATCAGGTCGTCGTCGAGAACCGCGGTGGTGCCGGCGGATCGCTCGGCGTCGAGGTTGGCATGAAGGCGGCACCCGACGGCTACACGCTGACGCTGATCGCCGCCAGCTATCCGGTGAACCCGGCGCTGTACAAGCTCAACTTCGATCCGGTGAAGGACATCCAGCCGGTGATCCAGATGTCCCAGGGTCCGTTCCTGGTGGCGGTGCATCCGACGCTGCCTGCGAAGACGGTGAAGGACCTGATCGCCCTCGCCAGGAAGAATCCGGGTGGTCTTAACTACGCCACCAGCGGGCAGGGCAGCATCGTGCATCTGGCCACCGAGCACTTCGCCAGCATGGCCGGGATCAAGATGACCCACATCCCGTACAAGGGTACGGGCCCGGCGCTGACCGACACCATCGGCGGCCATACCCAGCTGATCTTCGGCAGCATCGCCTCGACGCTGCCGTTCGTGCGCTCCGGCAAGCTGCGTCCGATCGCGGTGACCACCGCCAAGCGCATCGGCGCCGAGCCGAACATCCCGTCGATCGGCGAGACGGTTGCCGGCTATGACGTCACCAACTGGCACGGCATCCTCGTGCCGCGCAACACGCCGCGCCCGATCGTCGACCGCATCAACGCAGACCTGCAGAAGGCGCTGTCGAACAAGGAGATGATCACCCGACTGAACGCCGACGGCGTCGAGCCGGCCGGTGGCACGCCGGAAGCCTTCGGAGCCCGCATCGCGCGCGAGATCGAGTTGTGGAAGAAGATCGTCGCGCAGGCAGGCGTCAAAGCCGAGTAACCGAGACAAGTAGACAAATCGGGGTCTGACCCCAGGGTCAGACCCCAACGTCGGCTGCCGGACTGCGGGGTCTGACCCCGGGGTCAGACCCGGAGGTCAGGAGCCTTTCAGGCGCGTGCGAGGCCCCGTACCTGCGCCGTGCGGGGCTTCGGTGCGCCGATGAACGCGAAATCGACCTCTGGTGCGCGCCCGCTGACGATGTCGGCGATCGCCTGGCCCGAGCCGCAGGCGTGGGTCCAGCCGAGCGTGCCGTGGCCGGTGTCGAGGTACAGGTTCGGGATACGGCTCTGGCCGATCAGTGGCACGTTCGACGGCGTGGCCGGCCGCAGCCCGGTCCAGTAGCGCACCTGCGAGCGGTCGCCGGCCTCCGGGAACAGTTCGAACAGGCGCTCGACGATCGCACGGCAGCGGGTCTCGTTGAGTTCGGTGTCGTAGCCGTTCAGCTCGGCCGTGCCGGCGCAGCGCAGCCGGTCGCCCAGCCGCGAGAACACGATCTTGTATTCGTCGTCGGTGAGGCTGACCTGCGGTGCGACATGCTGCGGGCCGACCGGCAGCGTCACCGAATAGCCCTTGGCCGGATACACCGGCACGTCGACGCCGACGCTGCCGAGCATCCGCGCGCTGTAGCTGCCCATCGCCATCACGAACGCGTCCGCGCGCAGCGTCGAGGGCGTGCCGTTGGCATCGACCACCCGCACCGAGGCGATCTTGCCGCCCGCCGGGTCGAGCCCGAGGATGCGCGTTTCGTTCAGGAAGGTCACGCCGCGCGCTGCGGCCAGCTTCGCCAGTTCGACGCTGAACTTGTGCGCGTCGCCCGATTCGTCGCTGGGCGTGAAGCTGCCGCCGACCAGCCGCTGGCGGGCCGAGTCGAGCGCCGGCTCGATGCGCACGCAGGCGTCGGCGTCGATCATGTCGATCTCGCAGCCGTGGTCGCGCATCACCTGTGCCGGTGCGAGTGCGGCATCGAACTCCTTCGGGTCGGTGTAGAAGTGGAGGATGCCGCGCGTCAGGTGGTCGTATTCGAGGCCGGTCTCGGCACGCAGGGCCTGCAGCGTCGCCCGGCTGTAGAGGCCGAGGCGCACGATCTGCGCGATGTTGTGGCGAGTGCGCGAAGGCAGGCACTCGAGCATGAAGCGCGCGCACCAGCGCCACTGCGCCGGGTCCATGCGCAGCCGGAACAGCAGCGGCGCATCTTCGCGGGCGAGCCACTTCAGCACCTTCAGCGGTGCCGACGGGTTGGCCCAGGGCTCGGCATGGCTGACCGAGATCTGCCCGCCGTTGGCGAAGCTGGTTTCGTTGCCGGCGACCGGCTGGCGGTCGATCACGGTGACTTCATGGCCCGACTTGTTCAGGAACCATGCCGCAGTGGTGCCGACGACGCCGGCACCGAGCACGATGACTCTCATCGCTTTCTCCAGGGTTGTGCGGACAGGGAGGCAGCGTCGATGAACCCGACACCGCCCGACTGTCCGTTTACCTGAGAGATTGCGTGGTGCCGGCGCTCAGGCGCCTGCAATCACGTTGCCCCTTCGGTGGACCCCATCCTGCCTGCGTTCGAACTGCCGTCCGCAGTGCAGCCGGGTCGCTCTCCAGTCTGCCAAACCGTATCCAGTATATGGGCCTGAGCGATCCCGGGCGGGTTGCGCCTTCGGCGGCCGGTCGTGGCCAACTGTGCCTTCAACTGCACGACCGACACTCTCCTGAATACGAGTCCAGTCTAAGCCCGTGGATCGGCCGTGGTCAACCGATGGGTCTTCGATGGGCCTTCGTCGCCGCTTCAGGCCATGCCGATCGGCTCGGCCAGCGGATCGCGTACCTCGCCCGGACGGTCGTGCATCATCTGCTCGAGTTCGTCCCGCAGCCCCTTGTATGCCGGGTCGTCGAAGCGATTCACCATCTCGCCCGGGTCGTCGCGCAGGTCGTAGAGTTCGCCCGCGCCGCTGTCCAGCTCGAAGGTGCACTTGGCATCGCGGGTGCGTACCGTGCGCAGCTTGAGCGCCACGCCGCAGCGGGAGGCATGCACATGCCACTCGCTGTACGCGACCGGCCGCTCCTCGGGCTCGCCGCGCATCAGCGGCAGCAGGCTGCGGCTCTGCGCGCCCTCGGCCAGCCGGGCGCCACCCGCCTCGCAGAAGGTGGCCGCGAGGTCGACCGTGGACACCGGCTTGTCGACCACCTGCCCGGCCTGGATGCCTGGCCCGCGCGCGATCATCCCGATGCGCAGCAGGTCTTCGTACGGGATCGGATGCTTCAGGTAGAGGCCATGGTTGCCGAGCATGTCGCCGTGGTCGGTGCTGTAGACCACGAGCGTGTCCTGCGCGAGGCCCTGGGCCTCGAGCGACTCCATCAGCCGGCCGACGTTGTGGTCGATCAGCGAGATCATCGCGTAGTAGTTCGCGGTCATCTCGGCGAGCTGCTCGTCGGTCTGGTCCGGGCAGCGCGACCCTTCGGTACGGAACTTCAGCATAACCGGGTCGCTCAGGTCGGGCTTGCCTTCGAGCACCGCGCGATGCCACCACGGGCGGCGCTCGAGGTCTTTCGTGCGGTGCGGTGGCAACGAGAGCGAACGCGGGTCGTACAGGGCCGACCACGGCGCCGGCGCATCGAACGGATGGTGCGGGTCGGGGAACGACACCCAGGCGCAGAACGGCTTGCTGCGCGCCTGGCGCCCGATCCATTCGATCGTCCGGTCGGCGCACCAGGTGGAGGTATGCCAGGCCACCGGCAGGGCCGAATGCCAGGTCTGTGCCGCCCCCGTGCCTGCACGGGTCTCGGCCGCCCAGAGCGCAGCCGCTTCCTCGTCGCGGCCCCGGGTGCGCAGCCAGCGCTCGTAATGGCCGACGATCGGACGCTGCGGCGGGCGCGCTCGATGCATGTGTCCGAGCACCATCAGTTCCGCATGTTCGAACCCCATGTACGGGCCGAGCCAGCCGCGGTCGTACAGTTCGCCGTTGAAGCGGTCCTCGGGCGTGCCGGTCGGCGCGAAGGTGGCCTTGGTCGCGAAGTGTGCCTTGCCGATGAACGCGGTCGAGTAGCCGGCCTGGGCGAGTGCGCCGGCAAAGCCCTGTTCGCCCACTGCCGGATCGAGGTCGACGCCGTTGTCCCAGACGCCGTGCGTGAGCGGCAGCATGCCGGTCAGTATCGAGGCGCGCGAGGGTTGGCAGACCAGGTTGGGCGTGATCGCGGCCTTGAACCGGGTGCCGTCGCGTGCGAGCCGGTCGAGGTGGGGCGTCAGTATTTCCGGCCGCTCGAAGCCGTAGCAGTCTCCGCGCTGCTGGTCGGACGTGATGAACAGGATGTTGGGTCGGTTCGTCTTGGCGGTCATGGTGCATTCTTTCCGAGTACGCTGTAGATATCGCGAAACTGCCGGGCCTGCTCGTCGACATAGCGGGCAGCCGCCTCGCCGACGAGGAAGTTGCCAGTCCAGAAGTTGCGTTCTAGGTCGCGCTGCCATTCGTCGCTCTTCACGATCGTCCCGAGCGCCTCTTCCCAGAAGGCGACCTGTTCGCGAGGCATCGACTTCGGACCGATGACGCTGCGCCAGTTGGTGTAGACGCCGTCGATGCCCTGTTCGCGCAGGGTCGGCACGTTCGCCATCACGCCGCCCAGGCGCCTGCCCGAGGTGACCGCGACCAGCCGGATGCGTCCGGACTGCAGGTGCGGCGGGAAGTTGGCCACGGTGCCGACCGCCATGTCGAGGTCGCCCGAGATCACCGCGAGGATGGCTTCCCCGGCCGATTTGTACACCACGAAACGCGCGTTCTTCACGTCGACGCCACCCGCGCGCAGGGCCACTACGCCGCCGGTGTGCGCGCCTGCGCCCAGCGATGGCGCGACGCCGATCGACAGCGCGCCGGGATCCTTGCGCAGCCGCTCGATGGCCTCCCGCATCGACCGGATCGGCGAGTCGGCGCGCACCGCGATCGCCATGTAGTCGTCGAACAGCACGGCGAGCGTGGTCACCTGCGTGTGATCTATCGGATGCAGCCCGGTGACCGGATTCGAGACCAGGTTCGGCCCGCCCATCGCGATCGCCGGCACCGCCTTCGAGCGCTCGATCATCTGCGCCCAGGCCAGCCCCTGGCCGGCGCCGGGCCGGTTGACCACCAGCGTCGACACGCCGGCGAGCTTTCGCTCATCGAGCGCCCGTTGCAGTACGCGCGCAGTGAGGTCGATGCTGCCCCCCGGGGCGGCGCCGACCAGCAGTTCCACCGGGCGCTGCGGGCGCCAGCCCTGCGGCGCCGGCTGTGCGGATACCAGCGCGGCCTGCAGCGCCAGCAACAGTGCCAGCGCGGGTGCGACTGACCAGACCCTTGACTTGCCGTGTTCGGACATCGTCGACTTCCCTGGGTTGCCGGGACGGCCTTGCCATGCCGGGCCCTGTCCTGCCGATCGTACGCCAGACGCGTGTGATCAGGCCACCGGCGGTGCGAGCCGCGCATGGCGGATCGCCAGCAGCAGGCAGCCGAGCCCGAGCGCGCCCGCGCCCGCCAGCGATCCGAACATCGCCGGATAACTGCCGAACGCCTGGTAGCCGAGCGCGAACAGCGCGGGCCCGGCGAGCACGCCCGAGTAGGCGAACGAAGACGTGCCCGCGGTCAGCGTCGCGATCTCGCGCGGCGGCGAGATGCGCGTGGCCTCGGCGTGGTAGACGCCGTTCCATCCGTATGAGGTCGCGCCCAGCACCGCGATGATCGCCGAGACCACGGCCGGCGGCCAGGTGGCGTCGAGCCAGAACAGCGCCAGGCAGGTGGTGATCGTGCACAGTGACAGGCCGATCAGCACCGGCGGCCCCGACAGCCGGTCGGCGACGATGCCCCACATCGGCCGCGCCAGGCCGCCCGCGGCCTGGTACAGGGCGAGCAGCGCACCGGCTTCGATCAGCGAGTAGCCGGCCACCAGGTAGAGGTAGGACACCAGGAAGGTGAGCAGGCTGCGCTGGATGAACGCGAACCAGAAGCCCGACAGCGCCAGCCAGCGCAGCGCGGGCCGCGCCCACACCATGCCGATGCCGCCGCTGCGCGTGCCCAGCAGCTTCGCCCCGCGGTTGCGTTCGCTGTCCCAGACCGGGTGCACCCACTGCATCAGAAGCAGCACGCAGAACGCCACGGCGATCGCCGGCAGCACCGACCACTGCCAGCCGAGGCTGACTGCGATCAATGGCGCGGTCAGTCCGACCACCACGCCGCCGGCTGGCACGCCGCTCTGCTTGATCGAGAAGATCAGGTTGCGGTGCCTGAGCGGCGTGAACCGGACGATCACCTGCGCCGCACCGGGGTTGACCAGCCCGAGCGCGAAGCCGCACAGCACCGTCGACAGCGCCATCGTCAGCAGCATCGGCACGGCCGCCAGTGCCATGCCGGCCATGCTCAGCAGCGCCGCGACCTGGCCGGCGCGCGCGGGCCCGAGCCGGCTCACCAGACCGCCACCGAAGGTCGCGCTGAGCACCGCGCAGCCGAACAGCAGGCTCACCTGGTAGCCGATCCAGGAGGCGTCGATGCCCAGCGTCTGCGCGATCTTCGGTGCGACCGTCGGCAGTGTCACGTTGGCGCAGGCGGACACCGACTGCACGAGCGTGATGAGGATGACGGCCACCCAGGCGGAGGCGCGCGGGTCGTCGCTGGCGGGCAGTGGTGTCGCGGCCGGTTGGATCGTGTGACGCTCCAGGAAGAAGAAACGGGCACCCGGGCGCCCGTTGCGTGATCGACTGTATTCCGATCATAGCGCCCCTGGACCGCAAGGCCGGCGGTACGGTCCTGGCCGGTCGCTGTGTCAGTCGATCGGCAGGTAGTTCACCTCGAGGATGTCCACGTCCTCGACGCCCGCCGGCGTGTGCAGCGTCACGGTGTCGCCTTCGCGAGCCTTGGTGAGCGCACGCGCCATCGGCGACACCCACGAGATTCGCCCGCGCTCGGTGTCGATCTCGTCGATGCCGACGATCGCCAGTACCTGCTCGGCGCCATCCGCGCGGGCAATGCGTACGGTCGCGCCGAAGAACACCTGGTCGGTCCACTCGCGCGCGGCCGGGTCGACGATCTCGGCGAGGTCCAGGCGCCGCGTGAGGAAACGGATGCGGCGGTCGATCTCGCGCAGCCGCCGCTTGCCGTAGATGTAGTCGGCATTCTCGGAGCGGTCGCCGTTCGACGCGGCCCAGGACACTGCCTTCACCACGTCGGGGCGTTCCCGGTCGAGCAGGTGCTTCAGCTCCGTCTTCAGCCGCGTGTAGCCGGCCGGGGTGATGTAGTTGCGGCTGCCTGCGGGCAGTGGCGAGGGCGCTTCGAGTTCATCGTCGCCATCGCCGTCGTTGCTGCCGTCCGATTCGCGGGTGAAGGCCTTGTTCAATGGATGTCCTGGCTGGTGCGGCGCGCGCGGCGGATGTGCGATTGTGCACGCAGCGCGAGCAGCATGCCTGCCATGGGCGTGCAGGCGAGCAGCGCGAACGTCGTAGTGTAGGAGCTGGCCCAGCCGTACAGCGTCGTGAACAGCGATGGGCCGGCGAACGCGGTCACGAACAGGAAGAACCCCGCGCCGCTCGAGGTGAGCCCGACGCGCCCCGGCGGCGACAGCCGTGCGAGCTGGCCGTGGAACACACCGTTCCAGCCGATGCCGATGAAGCCGAACAGCAGGAACACGGCGACCACCGCGAAGCGCGGCCAGCGTTCATCGAGCAGGCCGGTGATGAGGCACATCAGCGTCATCAGCCCGCCAGCCACGGTGAGGATGGTCAGGCTGTCGCGCAACCGGTCGGCGAGGAAGCCGAGCGACACCCGGCCCAGTGTGCCGCCGAGCTGGGCAGCCCCTGCGATCATGCCTGCCACCACCAGCGAGTAGCCGATGTCCTTCACCATCAGGTTGACGGTGAAGGCGGTCAGTGCGACATGCGTCACGTTGAACGAGGCGCCGGCCAGCACGAGGTAGCGGATCGGCACGTCCGACCAGACGGCCGGGATGCCGCCGAACGGATGCTGCAGCCAGCGCGCGCGCGGATCGCGGTCGTCGTCCCAGCGGGCGCGGTGGGGCTGCAGCGCGGCGACCAGCGCCAGGCAGCAGGCGGCGAACAGCACCAGTGCGCTCTGCCAGCCGAACACCACGGCGACCAGCGGCCCGATGATCGCCGCGAGCATGCCGCCCAGCGGTACCCCCGCCTGCTTCAGCGAGAACACGACGTTCTGGCGCTCGATGGGCGTGAACCGGGCGAGCGCATGCGCGGTGGCCGGCGTGGTGATGCCGAGCGCGGTGCCGATGCAGATCGAGCCGGCGATGATCATCGGCAGGCTGCCGGCGCTGGCCAGCAGCAGCCCAAGGGCGCTCGCGCCCAGCGTGCACTGGATCGTGCGTGCGGCGCCGAGCCGCCGGATCAGCGTGCCGGTGATGAAGGTCGCGCACAGGGCGCACCCATACACGATGCTGGCCTGGTAGCCGATCAGCGAAGCGTCCACACCCAGACCACGGGCGATCGCGGGCGCGAGCGCGGGCAGGGCCGCGCTGCAGATCGCGATCAGTGCCTGCGTTGCCGAGGCGAGCGCGATGACCGCGACGGCGGAGGGTTGGACGCTCACGTGCTTGGGCAGGGCATGGGCGGGCGAGTATATCGCGCTGCTCCGCGGGCCTCGGGGGGGGGGCGGCGTCGACGTCGATGTCAGTCCCGAGCAGTGAATGCCCCGGCGATTCATCGGAAGGTGCGTGCGCGAGGCCTGCCCGGCCGTCGAGCCTGCCAGGAGCCCGCGCGCGAGCCGGGCGCGCTATCCTGTGGTCGCGTGAGCAGCCTATGGCGCTGGCTCGCGAGCGCGTCGGTACCGGGTGCCCGACGCCGTGTCCGAATGCATTGCTGCGCCGTGCGCGCGCTCCTTTTCCTGACTTCATGCGTATCCTGATCGTCGAAGACGAACCTTTGCTTGCCGACGGACTGTCGCGCTCGCTGAAACTGGCGGGCTATGCGGTCGACTGTCTCGACGACGGTCAGTCTGCCGATACGATGCTGCTGTCCGAGCAGTACGACTGCGTGATCCTGGATCTCGGCCTGCCGCGGATGGACGGCTTGCAGGTGCTCGCCCGGATGCGCAAGCGCGGCGGGCGTACCCCTGTGCTGATTCTCACCGCTCGCGACCGCCTGACCGATCGTGTCGATGGCCTCGATCTCGGGGCCGACGACTACATGAGCAAGCCGTTCGACCTGCCCGAACTCGAGGCCCGCGTGCGGGCACTGATCCGGCGCGCCCAGGGTTCGGCCAGTGCCGACATCGTTGTCGGCGGCCTGAGCCTGGACACCGTCGGCAAGCGCGCGACGGTGTCCGGCACCGCGGTGGAACTCTCGGCGCGCGAGTTCGCCGTCCTCGAGATCCTGATGCTCAGGGCTGGCCGCGTGGTGGGCAAATCGCAGCTGTCCGAGCGCCTGTACAGCTTCGGCGAGGAGGCCGGGCCGAACGCGATCGAGGTGTACATCCATCGGCTGCGGAAAAAGCTCGCCCCGGCTGTCGTGGGCATCCGTACCATCCGCGGGCTCGGTTATCTGCTCGAGGAACCGGCGGCAGCACCCGATGCTGGCTGAAGCCCCGCTGCGCAGGCAACTGCTGATCTGGTTGCTGCCACCGATCATCGTGCTCTGGTCTGCGAGCGCCTGGCTTACCTACACGCTCGCCTACAGCTTTGCGACCAGTGCGTACGACCGGGCATTGCACGACTCGGCGCTGGCGCTGGCGGGGCAACTGCGGATCGACCGCGCCGGGCACGTGGTGGTCGATCTGCCGCAGATCGCGCAGAAGGTGCTGGTCTCGGACCTGCGCGACCGGGTCTACTACGCCGTATCCGGACCCAAGGGCGAGTTCGTCATGGGTTACAGCGGCATGCCGCCGCCGCCGGACGGCTGGCCGCAGGTGCGCCGTGCCGTGGCACCGCCCGATCCGGTCGAGGACACCGATGCCGGGTCCGGCCCTGACATCGAACTGCCGCCGCCGCGCTTCTACCAGGCCGAGTATCGCAGCCAGCCGATGCGCATTGCGGCGATGCGCGTGCCGCTGGAGTCCCTGTCCGCCGGGCGGGTCGATGGGCATGCGCTGGTGCAGGTCGGCGAGACCCTGGTCGAGCGGCGCGAGATGGCGCGAGATGTGCTGATCGCGACGCTGCTGCCGCAGCTCGCGCTGATGCTGCTGATGACCGGCATCGTCTACGTGGGCATCGGGCGTGGCGTGGCCCCGCTCGAGGCACTGCGCCGCGAGATCGAGAACCGTTCCATCCGCGACCTCGCGCCGGTCAAGGAAGACCGCGCGCCGCCAGAGGTTCGCCGGCTGGTGCGTTCGCTGAACGATCTGCTCGGGCGCATGTCGGCGACGCTGGCGGCGCAGCAGCGCTTCATCGCCGATGCAGCGCACCAGCTGCGCACGCCGACCGCGGCACTGAAAACCCAGGTCGAACTGGCGCAGCGTGCAACCGACCCGGTCGAGACGCGCGAGCGGCTGGCGCAGATCCATGCCGCTGCCGACCGCAACGGCCGTCTCGTCAACCAGCTGCTGTCGCTGGCTCGCGCCGAGCCGGGGCGTACCGAACCGATGGCCCGGCGCCCGGTCGACGTCGTCGCCATCGCGCGCGCGGCAACCGAGCACTGGGTGCCGCAGGCGATCGCGCGCGCGATCGACCTCGGCTTCGAGGGTGGCTGCCAGCGCACCGACGGGCCGGCGGCGGTGTCCGGCGATGCACTGATGCTCACCGAGATGCTCGGCAACCTGATCGACAACGCCCTGCGCTACACGCAGCCGGGCGGTACGGTCACGGTCGGCGTCGCCCGCGCGGTCGAGGGCGGGCGTCCGGCCGTCCTGCTGTCGGTCGAGGACAACGGCCCCGGGATCCCGGAAGCGGAGCGCGAACGCGTGTTCGAGCGATTCCACCGCGTGCTGGGCACCGGCACCGAGGGCGCCGGGCTGGGCCTGGCCATCGTGCGCGAGATCGCGCGTGCCCATGCCGGGCGGGTCGAGCTGGCGCCGGCCGCTGGCGGCGCCGGTGCCCGATTCACGGTCGTGCTGCCGGCATCGGCGGGTTGAAATCCGCCAGGGCGTCCCCATAACCCCCTCTTTCCGCCATTTCGACAGAGCACGATGCCATGACCGACACAGCAACGACTCCCGATGCCGCACCCGCCGCGGGCGGCCGCCAGACCCTGGGTTTCCAGGCCGAGGTGAAGCAGCTTCTGCACCTCATGGTGCATTCGCTGTACAGCAACAAGGAAATCTTCCTGCGCGAGCTGATCTCGAATGCGTCGGACGCCTGTGACAAGCTGCGCTTCGAGGCGCTCGGCGACGGCTCGCTGTTCGAGGGCGATTCCGACCTCGCCATCGACGTCGGCTTCGACCCGGCAGCGCGCACCATCACCATCGCCGACAACGGCGTCGGCATGACCCGCCAGGAGGTGATCGACAACCTGGGCACGATCGCGAAATCCGGCACGCGCGAGTTCCTGTCCCGGCTCTCGGGCGACCAGGCGAAGGACGCGAACCTGATCGGGCAGTTCGGCGTCGGCTTCTATTCGGCCTTCATCATCGCCGACCGGGTCACGGTGGCCACGCGCCGTGCCGGCGTGCCTGCGGCGCAGGGCGTGCGCTGGGAATCGACCGGTGATGGCGAATACACGCTGGAAGCGATCGACCGGCCGGTGCGCGGCACCGAGGTCACGCTGCACCTGCGCGAGGGCGAGGACGATTTCCTCAACGCAATGCGCCTGCGCAACGTGATCCGCAAGTACTCCGACCACATCACCCTGCCGGTGCGCATGCACAAGGAACGCTGGGATGCGGAGAAGTCCGCCTACGTGACCGAGTCCGAGCGCGAGACGGTGAACCAGGCCTCGGCGCTGTGGTCCCGGCCGAAGTCGCAGGTCACCGACGAGCAGTACAACGAGTTCTACAAGCATGTCGCGCACGACTTCCAGGATCCGCTCGCCTGGGCGCATGCGCGGGTGGAGGGCAAGCAGGAATACACCCAGCTGCTGTACCTGCCGTCGCGCGCGCCGTTCGACCTGTACGACCGGCAGCACAAGCGCGGGCTCAAGCTGTACGTGCGGCGCGTGTTCATCATGGACGACGCCGAACAGCTGCTGCCGGCCTATCTGCGCTTCGTGCGCGGAGTGGTCGACTCGAGCGACCTGCCCCTGAACGTCTCGCGCGAGATCCTGCAGCAGAGCCGCGACATCGACGCGATCCGCGCCGGCTGCACCAAGCGCGTGCTGTCGATGCTCGACGACCTGGCCGATAACGCGAAGGAGAAGTACACGACCTTCTGGACCGAGTTCGGCAAGGTGCTGAAGGAAGGCGTCGGCGAAGACTTCGGCAACCGCGACCGTGTCGCGAAGCTGTGCCGGTTCTCGACCACGCATTCCGGAAGCCCGACGCAGGACGTGTCGCTCGACGACTACATCGGCCGGATGAAGCCGGGCCAGGAAAAGATCTATCACATCACCGCCGACACCCATGCGGCCGCCAGCAACAGTCCGCACCTCGAGGTGTTCCGCAAGAAGGGCATCGAGGTACTGCTGCTTGCCGACCGGGTCGACGAGTGGATGGTGTCGAACCTGCCCGAGTACGAGGGCAAGGCGCTGGTGTCGGTGGCCAAGGGGCAACTCGACCTCGGCGCTCTCGAGGACGAAGCCGAGAAGGCCGAGCAGACGAAGACTGCGGAAGAATTCAAGCCGCTGGTCGAGCGCGTCAAGGCCGCGCTGGGCGAGCGTGCGAAGGACGTGCGCGTGACGCTGCGCCTGACCGATTCGCCGGCCTGCCTGGTGGTCGAGGAGGGCGACATGGGGATGAACCTCGAGCGCCTGCTCAAGGCGGCCGGCCAGAGCGTCGGACCGGGCAGCAAGCCGATCCTCGAGGTGAACCCGCACCATGCACTGGTCGAGCGGCTGGGTGCCGAGACGGACGAGGCGCGCTTCGCCGACTGGGCGAACCTGCTGTTCGAACAGGCCATGCTGGCCGAAGGCGGGCAGCTCGAAGATCCGGGTTCGTTCGTGCGCCGGCTGAACGGGCTGATGCTCGCTCTGGCCGGGGCGGCGAAGGAGCCTTCGCGGATCATCACGCCCTGATCGGCTGAGGCTACGGCTACAACCACGGTGGCTGCGGGCGGCAGTGATCGCCTGCAACCGCCGTTCCGTCTGCGTTCAGGGCACGGTCAAGCGGCCGGCGATGGTGAAGCCGGTCGTGGCGCGTCCGCCGGCGGGCTTCAGCACCACGAGTTCGCCCATCGCCGGCACGATGCCGGTGAGCGCGGTGATGTTGACCTGGTGGGTCACGATGACCAGCGTGTCCGGGCTCCGATGGGCGGCGATACGCCGACGCAGGTCGGCCGTCTGCCGCGCCGATGGGTCTTCCTGGCCGTCGGTGCCCCGGCGATCGAAGAACGAATCGGCTGTGGGCCACGGCGTGACCCGGCCGAAGGCTTCGGTGGCCGTGTCGACGCAGCGGCACCACCGGCTCGACAGCACCTCGCCGATCGCCACGCCGGCCCCGCGCAAGGTCGCGCCGAGGCGGCGTGCCTGCTGCCGGCCTTCGTCGGACAGGTTGCGCTGCGTCACGCAGTCATCGAGCCGGTACCCGGGCGGATCGCCGATGCCGGGCACGGTCTGCGCATGGCGCAGCACCACGACCGCGCCGCCGGCGCGCAGTGCTGCCCAGGCCGTATCGGCCGGTGCGCTGCCCTGCGCGTGGGCGGGCGCGGCCGCCAACCAGGCCAGGGCCAGCAACAGGGCTGGCAGCAGGGCCGGCAGCAGGGTCGGCATTAGCCGGGCGTGCCGCGTGGCGCGGCGCAGGAGAGATCGCATCGTGTCAGTCTAGCGGCCGCGCGTGCGCTGCGAACCCGTCCATCGATTGCCCACCCGGACCTGCGCCGCACTATCATCGCGTCCAGCCTGATGCAACCCGCGAAACCCGAGGAGGATGGCCGATGATCAAGCTCTACACGACAAGAAGTTCCGGCAACGGCTACAAGGTGCGCCTGCTCGCCGCGATGGTCGGTGCGCCCTGCGAACAGGTATTCATCGATTTCGAAGGCAAGGAACACAAGTCGCCGGCGTTTCTGAAGCTCAACCCGCGCGGGCAGGTGCCGGTGATCGAGGCCGAGGGCCGGGTGTTCTGGGATTCCACCGCCTGCATGATCTACGTCGCGCGCAAGTACGGCGGGGAGTCATGGCTGCCGACCGATCCGCTCGGCATGGCGGAAGTCGCGCAATGGCTGGCGGTGGCCTCGAACGAGATCCAGTTCGGCATCCAGGCGGCGCGCGGCATGCTGCGCATGGGCCGCGAAGGCAACCTCGCGGAGGCGCAGGCGCGCGGCCGCGTCGCGCTCGATGCGATCGAGCAGCAGCTGGCCGGCTCGCCCTGGCTCGCGCTCGGCCGCCCGACGGTCGCCGACGTCGCCTGCCAGGCCTATGTGGGTGTCGCGCACGAGGCGGGCATCGACATGGATGCCTATCCGAACACGAAGGCCTGGCTCAAGCGGATCGAAGGCCTGCCGGGCTGGGTGAGCCGGGTACAGTGAGCGCGGCCGCACGATGAGCCTGCCGCCGCTGCCTGCCGTCGGCCCGGGGCCGGTTTTCGTGCATGCGCACAGTCCCGCGCCCAGCTGGCAGGAGGGCGCGGAGGCCTGTGCGCGCACCATTGCCGAATCGGGCATCGGGGCGAACCTGGGCTTTGTCTACGTGACCGATGCCCATGCGGAAAACCTGCAGGCGATCGTCGACCTGCTGCGCTCGCGCAGCGGCGTGGCGCACTGGGTCGGCACCATCGGCATCGGCGTGTGTTCGACCGGGATCGAGTACCTCGACCAGCCGGGCATCGTCACCCTGGCGGGGGCCTTCCCCGAAGACGGCTTCCGGATGCTGCCGGCGCTGCTCGAGCCGTCGGCGTTGCCCGAGGGCCTGTATGCCTGTGGCGGGCAGGATGTGAACCTCGCAGTCCTGCACGGCGATCCGTCCAGCCGTCACCTGCTGGAACTGATCCGCGGGGTCGCGCAGCGCGTATCGAGCGGCTTCGTGATCGGAGGACTCACCAGTTCGCGCAGTGCGGTCTGGCAGGTCGCCGAAGGCCTGTCCGCCGGCGGGCTGTCCGGCGTGCTGTTCGGCGAGAACGTACCGGTGCTGACCCGGCTGAGCCAGGGATGCGTGCCGATCGGCCCGCGCCATCGGGTGACCGAGTGCCACCGCAACGTGGCGATGACGCTCGACGGCAAGCCCGCCCTGGCGGTGTTCGACGCCGATGTCGGGCCGCGGCTCGCGGCCGACTACCGGCAGGCTGCAGCCGAAGTGTTCGCCGCCATCACCATCCGCGGCAGCGATACCGGCGACTACATGGTACGCAACCTGGTCGGCATCGATCCGCAGCAGCAGTGGGTCGCGATCGGCGACTGGCTCGAGCCCGGCAGTGAACTCATGTTCTGCCGGCGCGATGCGAAGAGCGCGACCGAAGACCTCGAGCGCGTACTGATCGAGGCACGCGAGGCGATCGGCGGCGTTCCCCGCGGCGGGCTCTATTTTTCCTGCCTGGGGCGTGGCGAGAGCCTGTTCGGACCGGGGTCGGCCGAACTCCGACTGATCGCCCGGCACCTCGGCGAATTCCCGCTCGCCGGCTTCTTCGGCAACGGCGAGGTGTCGCACGACCGGCTGTACGGCTACACCGGCGTGCTGTTGCTGTTCCCCTGATGCGCTTGAGTAAAGCCGCTGGAAACCCCATAACGGCTCTTTGACGAGGACGGCGCGCCGCACATGCAATTCAAGGACTACTACAAGACCCTGGGCGTGGAACGCAGCGCCAGCGACGACGACATCCGCAAGGCGTATCGCAGGCTCGCGCGCAAGTACCACCCGGACGTGTCGAAGGAGAAGAACGCCGAGGAGCAGTTCAAGGCGGTCGGCGAGGCCTATGAAGTCCTGAAGGACAAGGAAAAGCGCGCCGCCTACGACCGGCTGGGCACCTACCAGCCCGGCCAGGACTTCCGCCCGCCGCCCGGCTGGGAGCAGCAGTACGGGCGCGGCGGCGGCTTCCGCGGCGGAGACACGGACGGACTCGACCTCGGTGATCTCTTTGGCGGCCTGTTCGGTGCCGGCAGGGCCGCTGGTGGCGGCCCCGGCCGCGGGCGGGCGCGCAGCGCGCCGCCGCGCGCGCCGATCGAGGCCGAGGTGAACATCACGCTGGAAGAGGCGCTCGAAGGCACCGAGCGTACGTTCCAGATTTCCGCCGGCGACGGCACCCAGTATCCGGTGACCGTTCGCATCCCGAAGGGCGCGGCACCGGGCACTCGCATGCGTGTGCCGACCCGGGGCATTGCCGGCGACATCATGCTCACGGTGCGCATCGCCGCGCATCCGGTCTACACCATCGATGGCCGGGACCTGCAGGTGGAACTGGCGCTGACCCCGAGCGAGGCCGCGCTGGGTGCGGCGGTCGAGGTGCCCACGCCGGCGGGTGCGGTGCGGCTGAAGGTGAAGCCCGGTACTTGCAGCGGACAGCGGCTGCGGCTCACCGGCCGAGGCCTGCCGAACCCCAGCGGCGAGCCCGGCAACCTGTATGCGCTGGTGCTGGTCAAGGTTCCGGTCGAACTGACCGAGGCCGAGCGCGAGGCCTACGAGCAACTGGCGCGTGTGTCGACGTTCGATCCGCGCGCGGTGCGCTGAGCGAGTACAGGGATGGCCCCGATGAGCGATTACCTCGATGCGCTGGTCGACTTCGTCGACAGCACCCGCCTCGACGACGTGCCGGCGGCTGCCCGCGCGCACCTGCATGCGATCTTCGCTGACACGCTGGTCGCATTCGCCGCCGGCATGCAGCAGCCCGAGATGAAGGCGCTGGCTGCGCGGCAACTGGCCGAGAGCGGTGGCGGGCACGCGATGATCGTAGGCACCGGCCAGCGCTGCGGTCCGATCGAGGCGGCGGCGCTCAATGCCACGGCTGGCTGCTGGCTGGAGATCGACGAAGGCAACCTCGAGGCGAACGGCCACCCCGGCATCCAGGTGCTGCCGGCCGCCCTGGCGGTGGCGCAGCAGCGCGGCGCCTCGGGCAGGGCCTTCCTCGAAGCCTGCGCGATCGGCTACGAAGTGGCCGGGCGCATCGGCAGCGCCTGCGACCAGCGCATGATCGTGCATCCGCACGGCACCTACGGGGTGGTCGGCGCGGCGGTGGCGGTGGCGAAACTGTGCGGGCTGCCGCGCGCGCGGATGCGCGAACTGATCAGCCTCGCCGGGTCGTCGCCGCTGGCCGGCAACCGGATGACGATGAAGGACGGTGCCACGCTGCGCAACTGGTACGCCGCGCACAGTGCGCAGATGGGCCAGATGGCGGTGCGCCTGATTGAGGCCGGATTCACGGCGCCCTACGATGGCCTGGCACCGACCTGCAACCAGATCCTGTTCGACAATTTCCGGCCCGACACCGTGGTCGCCGGGCTGGGACGGCGCTGGCTGCTGGGCGACGGGTACATCAAGCTCTATCCGTGCGGGCGTCCGGTGCATGCCGCGATCGACGCGCTGCGCGATGCGCTGGCCCGGGCGCCGCGGCCGGTGCTGCCTGCCGATGTCGCGCGCATCGAGGTGCGCGCGTTCCAGTTCGCGGCCTTCCTCAACCGCACCGACATCCGCAATGCGTTCGCGACGCGCTTCTCGACGCCATTCGCGCTGGCCAGCGTGCTGTTCCATGGCAGCCACGGCCTCGAGTGCTTCGACGAGGCGGCCGCCGCCAACCCGGTGATCCTCGACCTCGCGCGTCGGGTCGACCTCACCGAAGACGCCGGCTACACCGCGGCCTGGCCGAGGCGGCAGCCGTGCGACGTGGTGCTGGTGATGAACGACGGCAGCCGGCTCGCCGGCCATTGCGAGGTGATGCGCGGCGAGCCATCGAACCCGGTCGACCGCGCCGAGTTCCACGCGAAGTTCATGGCGATCGGTACGCCGATCTGGGGCGAGGCGATGGCCGGGCGCATCCATGCAGCGGCGCTCGCAGTGGACGAGACTGCCGACATGCGTGGCTTCGCCGGCAGCCCGGGCATTTGATCGCACGGTGCCGCGACCCGTTGCGGACCCTATAATCGCGTCCCCTCAACGCGGCGCCCGATACGAATGAACACGCTGCCCGATCCGCGGCGCTACCCGCCCCGCGGAGCACCCGACCGTCTGCTGGAGCTTGCCCGGTCCTCGCTGGCCACCGGCGACCCGATCGCCCGGTCGGTGCACAACGACGTGCTGCTGTCGGCGATCCGCGCCTGCCACGCGGCCGGCGACGAGGCCGTCGTGGCCACCGCACTGGCGGCGGCCAGTTCGGCCGAAGAGTACGCATGCCTGGCGCAGCGCGCGGCCGAGGCGGCCGAGGTACCGCTGACGACTGGCGAGATCGGCGCGCGCCTGTTCGCGCTGCCGCTGGTGGTGGTGGCCGGCGGCCGAGAGGGCGCGACCCTCGGTGGCGCGCTGCCTGACATCGATGCGGTCACCGCGCTGCTGTCCGAGCATTCGGCGCTGGGCGATGTCCAGCGCTACTCGCTCGGCAACGCCCTGTGCGCGGTCGAGCGCATCGAGGCCATTGCACCGGCCGAACTGGCGCGTGCCGATGTCGACACGCTGGCCCGGCTCGCACCGGGTTTCGAGCCGGCACCGATCGTGCTGCCCTCGGCGGACGAATCGGTGCACCTGCGTTTCCTGGTCGGGGTCGCCTGGGTTAGCAGCGAGGCGAAGCGATGGATCGGCCCGCGCGATCCTGTCGGCAAGTGGGCGGTGCCGCTCACCCATGCGGTCGCCGCCCAGATGGCACAACCGAATGTCACCGTGCTGCCGCTCCCCCGGCCGCCGCTGCCGCTCGCACAGGCAGCGGCGGCCGGGCGTGCCGCGGCGGCCGAGATCGCCTTCCAGCTGTTCGTCGGCGGTGCCCTGCGCCGCGCACGCGCTGGCGTCGGCGAGCCGACGGTGATCGTGGCCGCCCATCGTGCCGACGATTCCGTGGCGGGCGCGACGGGCGAGGTGCGGGTGACATTCTCCTCGCCGTTCGACGACGCGATGTGCGAGGCATGGCGCTGGCCACTCGGTCCTGCCGATGACATCGGCGCGATCTCCACGGCGATCACCGGGCTGCTCGCCGAATGCCGGGTCGACGGCGTGGTGCTGGTGCCCGAGGTGCAACCGGATCGTCATCCGGCGCGGCCGCACGAGCGGCTGCTGCTCACGCATGCCCACCTCGATGCCGGCGATGGCGGGTCCGCACAGGCGCGCACCAGCAGTCACTGAGTGTCGGTGCGGTCTTGCCACCGGGCGGGAACGCCCGGCAGGATCGCGGACGAAGCCGCGCGCGCACATCCGGCGCGTTGGTCGCGCATACTTCCACCCGACGTCCTTCACGTGTCCAATGCAGCAAGTCTGCCGGAGTCGTACCGTGCCTGAACGAAACAGCCTCCTCGATCGCATCCTGAACGCGGTCCGCGCGCCCGGAAAGCCGGTGCGGCGTGCAGCCGTGCCGATGCTGGCGGCGCTGTCTGTCCTGCTGTCGCTGGGCACGCCGCCTGCCATCGCGCAGCCGGAGACGTCCGAGGGTTACTTCAAGCGCGCGCTCCAGTACACCGCTCAACTGCGCACGGTGGTCACGCTGCCGTTCGAAGGCGACCGCAAGGGCGCGATGCGCGGGGCCGGCTTCCTGGTCGACGCCGAGCGTGGCTGGATCATGACCAACTCGCACGTGGTGTCCGGCTCGCAGGCGCTGGTACAGGTCGCCTTTGCCGACAACGAGTTCATGGATGCGCGCCGCGTGTATGTCGACCCGTTCCTCGACCTTGCCATCGTGCAGGTCGATCCGGCGCGCACGAAGGGTATCCCGGTGCCTGCGCTCGAGTGCGACCGCATGCCGCAGGTCGGTCACCCGGTCGGCGCCTTCGGCCACCCGTGGGGGCTGCGCTACACGGGTACGCGCGGCATCATCTCTGGCATCACCGCGCGTTTCGAGTTCGAGGTGCTGCAGACCGATGCGCCGATCAACCAGGGCAATTCCGGCGGTCCGCTGATCAGCATGGAGAACGGCCGCATCGTCGCCATCAACACGATGACGATCCGCGGCGCGCAGAACACCAACTTCGCGATTTCCTCGGTGTATGCCTGCCGCATCCTGCGCCTGCTGCAGCAGGGGAGCGACCCGAGCCCGCCCGAGATGACCTGGGTCACCTTCCGCGACGTGGACGAGCGGCGGCTGCTGCGCATTGCGCGCAACTTCGCACCGGCCGGGCTGGCCCTGGAGCCCGGCGACGTGGTGCGTGGCGTGGTCGGTGTGATGGAGCGTATCGACAACGACACGCAACTGGTGCATGCGCTGCGCGGCCGCCTCGACGGCTTCCGGCTGAACGTCGTGCGCGGCGGCAAGGAGATCGAACTGGCCGGCCGGCTGTCGCCGGCGGCGCGGGTGATGGAGCGGCGCGGCATCCTGGTCGGCGGCGTGCTGATTTCCGAGTCGCGCTATCGCGATGGCCCGGATGTCGGCGCGCCGCTGCTGGTCGTGCACCATGTCGAACCCGGGTCGCCCGGCCAGTCGGCGGAAATCGGACCGGGTGACCTGATCGAGGCGGTTGCCGGTCGGCCTGTGCGTTCTCTGGACGAACTGGCCAGCGCACTCGTCGAGCATGGCAAGACGCGCCGGGTGGCGCCTGTGGTGCTGCGCCGCCTCGGCGGTGGCCAGCGCGCCTACTTCAGCTTTCTGGAGCGACCGATGCCGCTGGCCGGCATGCAGCTGGTCGACCTCGCCCGCGACGACTGAGCTCGGGGTCAGACCCCAGGGGTCGCGGGGATGTCGTCGGGCTGCTGGATGCCGATCAACGCTGCAACATGGTCGGCCAGGGCCATCGACGAGGTCAGCCCGGGTGACTCGATGCCGAACAGGTTGACCAGGCCCGGGATGCCGTGGGTTTCGACGCCGTGGACCACGAAGTCGGCGGGCGGCTCACCCGGCCCGGTGATCTTTGCGCGGATGCCGGTGTAGTCTGGCGTCAGTGCGCCGTCCTTCAGCCCCGGATAGTAGCGGCGGATCGCCTCGTAGAACGCCGGTTCGAGCGAATGGTCGAACCGGTAGTCGATGCCGTCGATCCAGTTGAAGTCGGGCCCGAACTTGACCCGGCCGCTGAGGTCGACGGTGACATGCACGCCGAGCCAGTCGCTGCGCGCGACCGGATACACCAGCCGCGAGAAGGGTGCCTTGCCCGAGAGCGCGAAGTAGTGGCCGATCGCATAGTGCGTCGGCGGCACCGTGTGCGCCGGTACGCCGGTGATGCGCGCGGCCAGTTGCGGTGCGGTCAGGCCGGCGGCGTTGATCACCGTGCCGCAGTCGATCGACATCGGCTCGCTGCCGCCGACATCGAGGGTGATGAAATCGCCGTTCGCCCGGCCGCCCTCGACCGGGCTGTTGAACACGCAGGTCGCCCCCGCGTTCTCGGCGTCGCCCTGCAGCGCGAGCATCAGCGAGTGGCTGTCGATGATGCCGGAGGACGGCGAGTGCACGGCCGCCGCGAAGATCACCTCGGGCTCCATCTCGCGCGCTTCCTCGACCGACACCCAGCGCAGGTCGTCGACCCCGTTCTGTTCGGCCTGCGCCTTGTACTTCGCGAGCTGCGGCGCCTGGTCTTCGTGGGTGGCGACGATCAGCTTGCCGATGCGCTGGTGCGGGATCCCGCGCTCACGGCAATAGCGGTACAGCTTGTGGCGCCCCTGCACGCAGACCTTCGCCTTCAGCGAGCCCGGCGGGTAATAGATGCCCGCGTGGATGACTTCGGAATTGCGCGAACTCGCGCCGTTGCCGATGCCGTCGGTGGCCTCCAGCACCAGCACGTCTCGCCCCGCCATCGCCAGCCGGCGTGCGATCGCCAACCCGACCACTCCGGCCCCGACCACCACGCAATCGACCCGCTCCGCCATCCGCCCTGTCTCCGGCTCTGCCTGCGATCGAACGAGTGTAAGGCAAAATCCGCTGATGACTTCCGCACCCGGATCCGCCTGGGACGACCGCTTCGCGACCCGTTCGCCGATGTTCGAGCCCTATCGGCCGGTGGCAGCCCGCTGGCACGGATACCCCGCCTTCCCCACGCGCGACGCAATGGCCGCAGCCCTCTCGGCGGCAGGGCCCGTAGCCAATGCATCCGGACGGGTGCTGGTTGCCGGCAGCGTACCTGAGGACGGTGGTGCGCTCGCCTACGAGCGTTCGGTCTGGGCCGAGGGCGTGCTCGGGCTGCGCGCGCAGGACTGGCACGACCTGATGAACCTGCTGGTGTGGTGCGTGTTCCCGACGACGAAGGCGCGCCTGAACGCCGGCCATGTGGCGGAAGGCGCCGGTATCGCCGGTGCGGGGGAGGCTGGTACTGCCTCCGCGCCGCTGCGCAACGCCCGGCGCGATGCCCTGACGCTGTTCGACGAGAACGGGCTGCTGGTGGCCAGCGCCGACCCGTCGCTGGTCGAGTTGCTGCGCGGCTTCCGCTGGCGCGAACTGTTCGTCGAGCGCCGCGCCGACGTCAGGCGATCGCTGCGCTTCCTGGTGTTCGGCCACGGTCTGCTCGACAAGGCACGATCGCCATTCATCGGGCTGACCGCGCATGCATGGGTGCTGGATGCACCCGAGGCGCTGCTGGGGCAGCCAACGCCCGCCATCGCCGCTGCCCTCGATAGCGAGCTTGCACTCGCTATCGACGGGCTGGCCAGCCCGCGCGACCTGGCGCCGCTGCCGGTGCTGGGCATTCCGGGCTGGTGGCCGGCCAACGATGCACCGGCGTTCTACGACGACGCCCGGTACTTTCGTCCCGGGCGCCGGACCTGAGGCGGTATCAGGCGACTTCCAGCACGATCTTGCCGATGTGCGCGCTGGTTTCCATCAGCGCATGGGCGTCGCAGGCGCGTGCCAGCGGGAACGTCGCGTGGATCACCGGCTTCACCCGCCCGGCAGCGACCAGCGGCCACACTTCGCGCTCGAGCGCGGCGGCGACCGAGGCCTTGAAGGCGTTGTCGCGCGGGCGCAGCGTGGAGCCGGTCATCGTCAGCCGGCGCCGCATCAGTTCGTTCAGGTCGACCGTCGCCTTCATCCCGCCCAGGAAGGCGATGAACACCAGCCTGCCGCCATCTGCGAGCGACTTCAGTTCCTTGCCGACGTAGTCGCCGCCGACCATGTCGAGGATGACATCCACCCCGCGTCCGCCGGTGACCTCCTTGACCACCGCCTCGAAGTCCTCGGTGCGGTAGTTGATCGCCCGGGACGCGCCGATCTGCTCGCAGGCCGCGCATTTCTCGGCGCTGCCTGCGGTCGCGAACACCTGGTGGCCGCGCGCCGCGGCGATCTGGATCGCCGTGGTGCCGATGCCGCTCGAGCCGCCCTGAACCATGAACGACTCGCCCGGCGACAACTGGCCCCGGTCGAACACGTTGCTCCAGACGGTGAAGAAGGTCTCGGGGATCGCAGCCGCTTCCACCATCGACAGCCCGGCCGGCACTGGCAGTACGCTGCCCGCCGGTGCCAGGCAGTAGGTGGCATAGCCGCCACCGTTTGTCAGCGCACAGACGCTATCGCCCACCTTCCAGCGGGTGACGTCCGCGGCGACCGCGGCGACTACGCCGGCTACTTCCAGGCCTGGCAGGTCACTGGCCCCCGGTGGTACCGGATAGCGGCCGATCCGTTGCAGCACGTCGGGCCGGTTGACCCCGGCGGCATGGACCTGGATCAGCACTTCGCCGGAGGCGGGCACCGGCATCGGGCGGCGTGCCGGCTTCAGTACGTCGGGGGCGCCCGGCGTCGTGATCTCGATGCAGTCGAACTCGGCCGGCAGGGAGGGTGTCTGTGCAGTCATGGCGGTATGGCTCGGTGGGGATCGGGGAGAGGTGGAGGGAGGCTACCGGACCAGGTGTGCGCGCACCTCGTCCGACCGGTCCCAGAAGTTCGGAATCTGCGCGCTGGAGTAGCCCGACACGAAGGGCTTCTCGACGCCGGTCTCGGGTTCGTACACATGGCGTCTCACGCCGCCGATGTTCGCACCGTACACATGGATGCTGATCGACGGACGGTCTGGCAGGGCGTTGCTCACTTCATGGATGTCGCCCTCGCGCGGCGACAGCAGGTCTATGTGTCCCTGCTCCAGCCGTTGGCTGTCGCCGACGATCAGCGGTTCGCCGGCGCCCGCCCGTGCATAGCGGCGCGAATGCTCGGCACCGCGCAGCACGCCGACCATGCCCCAGGTCCCGTGGTCATGGACCGGCGTGCGTTGGCCGGGCCCCCACACGAAGCTGACCACCGAAAAGCGCTCTAGCGCATCGCAGTGCAGGAGGTACTGCTGGTAGTACTTCGGGTGCGGACGTGCCGCTTCTTCGGGCAGCCAGTCGTCGGTGCCGATCAGGCGGGCGAGCAGGACCGCGCCACGGTCGAGCAGCAGGTCTTCATCGGGAATCGCGGTACCGGCGCCGGTGTCGAACAGCCGGGTGAAGTCCGCAACGAAGGTGCGGAACCGCTGGTGATTCTTCATCGATCGACTCGCATGCGTCTGGGCGGAAGGGCCCGAATGGTAACGCCGGGCGGCGGCCGATGACATCGAGGCGCATGCCAGGGTCGAGTCGCTCGACATCGAAGCGGTCGCCCAGGGCATCCGGACGACACGGCATCCGCTCTTGCCGGAGCTGCGTGCGCTGCAGCATCCGTGACTTCCGGATCAAGGCAAACGGCTGCGTTGCCGGCCGACGGCGCAGGATACGCTCGACACCGGCACGGAGCTGCATTTGCGCGAGGCGCGCGCCCTTTTCCGGCGCGACCTGGAAGGTCGAATGGAAGGGGTTGCCCGAGATCTGCATGGGCGTCGGCGCCATGCTGGACCAGATGAAGACCGTGCTCGCGGGGCTGGTGGTCGACGTCAGGCGGCTGCGCTCGAGCCTGGACGACCTGCATCGGCCTCGCACCGTTCATCGTCGACCGGATGCTGGCATGCGTGTGTGCATCCGGCGGGCTGGAAAGGTGAGGTAAGGTAGGGGAAAGGTGCAACCGGGATACTGGTGGGTGACGGTTTTTCCGGGTGCGGCAGGCACGCTGCGGCGCAGCATCGAAAGGTGGGAAGACCCCTAGCCGGAGGCCGGTACACCTGTGGTAACGTTGCGCACTTTTCGCTCGGGCCGTGCCCTGCGCGGCGGCTGCCGGACGCTTCCGCAGCGGGATGTTCCAGTACGGCCGAAAGGTGAGTACGCCAACGGTTCAGAAGGTATGGCCGAAGGTGGAGGATTCAAGATCAGAGCGATGCAGTCACAATCGCCTTTCCGAACGATTCGCGGCAAATCATGTAACGGAGGGATCAAATGGGTGCGTTCAAATTCCGGTCCAACCACCAGGATTTCTGGGCCGGCGTCATGTTTCTCGGCCTGGGTATCCTGGCCGTCTACCTGTCGAAGGACTATCCGCTCGGCCGGGCGATGCGCATGGGACCGGGTTACTTCCCGACCTACCTCGGCTGGGCAATGATCATCATCGGTGGGATCGTCGGCGGCCGCTCCTTCTTCAAGGATCCCGGCCCCGAAGACGTCACCACCAAGTGGGCAGTCGTCCCGCTGGCCCTGATGCCCGCCTCGGTAGCCGTATTCGCGCTGCTGATCGACACGGTAGGCCTGGTGATCGCGGTGCTGTCGATGCTGGTCCTGGCCAACGCATCGATCAGGAACTTCCGCCCGATCGAGTTCACCGTCAACTTCGTCGTGCTGCTGTGCATCGCGATCTTCGTGTTCCAGAAGGGCCTTGGCGTCCCGTTCCATACGTTCTGGGAGGAAAGTCTGGGCAAGGCACTCGGCGAACTGTTCAGCCTGATTATTCACCCGCTTCGCCTCATGTTCGGGAGCTGATCGAATGGAATTCTTCAACGACATTTTCGGCAACCTGATCATGGGTTTCGGGGTTGCCGTGAGCCTCGAGAACCTGCTGTACTGCTTCGTCGGCTGCCTGCTGGGCACGCTGGTGGGCGTGCTTCCGGGTATCGGCCCCGTTGCGGCCATCGCGCTGCTGCTGCCCACCACGTTCTCGCTGCCGCCGGTCGGCGCGATGATCATGCTGGCCGGCATCTACTACGGCGCGGCCTACGGTGGCTCGACCACCGCAGTGCTGGTCAACCTGCCTGGCGAGTCGTCGTCCGTGGTGACCTGTCTCGATGGCCACGCGATGGCCAAGAACGGGCGTGCGGGTCATGCGCTCGCGGTCTCGGCGATCGGTTCGTTCTTCGCTGGCACGGTCTGCACGCTGATCATCGCGTTCGCCGCACCGCCGCTGGCCGAGATCGCACTGAAGTTCGGGGCGCCCGAGTACTTCTCGCTGATGGTGTTCGGCCTGATCGCCTCGGCGGTGCTTGCGCGCGGTTCGCTGCTCAAGGCCCTGGGCATGATCGTCGTCGGCCTGCTGTTCGGCATCATCGGCACCGACGTGAACTCGGGCATGTCGCGCTTCACCTTCGGCCTGCCGGGCCTGTCCGACGGTATCGGCTTCGTGGTGATCGCAATGGCCTTCTTCGGCCTGGGCGAGATCATCAAGAACCTCGAGACGCCGGACGACCAGCGGCAGGTGTTCACCGACAAGGTGAGTGGTCTGATGCCGCGATGGGTCGACATCAAGGACTCGTCGGGTGCGATCGTGCGTGGCACCGCAATCGGAGCGTTCTTCGGCACGCTGCCCGGCACCGGTCCTGTGGTGGCTTCGTTCGCCAGCTATGCGGTCGAGAAGAAGGTCGCCAAGGACAACTCGCAGTTCGGCCATGGTGACATCCGTGGGGTTGCAGGTCCGGAGTCGGCGAACAACGCCGCCGCCCAGACCGCGTTCATCCCGACCCTGACCCTGGGTATCCCGGGTTCCGGCACGATGGCACTGATGCTCGGCGCGCTGATGATCCAGGGTATCGCCCCGGGTCCGCAGGTGATGACTGCGCGTCCTGACCTGTTCTGGGGTCTGATCGCCTCGATGTGGGTCGGCAACCTGATGCTGGTGATCCTGAACCTGCCGCTGATCGGCATGTGGGTGCAGCTGTTGAAAGTGCCTTACCGCATGCTGTTCCCGGCGATCCTGCTGTTCATGTGCATCGGTACCTACAGCCTGAACAACAGCATCCAGGATCCGCTGCTGATGGCGTTCTTCGGGGTGGTCGGCTACGCGTTCATGAAGTTCGGCTGCGAGCCGGCACCGATGCTGCTGGGCTTCATCCTCGGGCCGCTGATGGAAGAGAACCTGCGCCGCGCCCTGCTGATCTCGCGTGGCGACCCGACGGTCTTCTTAACGCGTCCGATCAGCCTGGCGTTCCTGGTGCTGGCCGCCGCATCGCTGCTGATCGTCGTCCTTCCCGCGGTCCGGAAGAAACGCGACGAGGCATTCCAGGGCGACGAGTAACAGCGTCCCTGGCGGAAACAACCCGGAGCCCGAAAGGCCTCCGGGTTTTTTCTTGCCTGTCGTCCGCGCGGTCTTTCGATCCGGCGCGCCTGCGGCGACAATAGCGGCATTCGAAGAATGCCCGCTTTACCGGAGGAGCAACCATGAACACATCCAAGCCACGCGCCTCGTCCTCGCGCGCGGTGATCCTGGGCCGCGCATGCCTGTGCACGGCGCTGGTGCTGCCAGTGTCGCCGGTGCTGGCGCAGTCGACGGCAAAGCCTGCAGGGGAAGGCGCAGCCTGGCCCACCCGGCCGCTGCGCATGATCGTAGCCTCCGCTCCGGGCGGGCCGTCTGACCTCATCGCCCGGCTGGTCGGACCACAGCTCACCGAGGCATCTGGCCAGCCGGTGGTGATCGACCATCGCTCCGGGGCGAACGGCATGATCGCCGGCGAGCTCACCGCGAAATCCGATCCCGATGGCCACACCTTCCTGCTGGCCAATGCCGGCTTCGTGATCAACAGCGTGCTCTACACGAAGGTGCCGTACGACCCCATCCGCGAGTTCACGCCGATCTCGCTCGCGGTCTCGGTACCGAACATCCTGGTGGTGCATCCGAACGTCGCGGCGAAGACGGTCGCCGACCTGGTCGCGCTGGCGAAGGCGAAGCCGGGGACGATCGCGGTCGCGTCGGCCGGCGGCGGCAGTTCCGGACACCTGGCACTGGCGCTGTTCCAGCAGCTGTCGGGCACTGAGATGATCCACGTCCCGTTCAAGGGCGGTGGTCCTGCGCTGGCCGACGTGATGGGCGGTCAGACCCAGGCGATCTTCAGCATCTCGGTCACCTCGCATCCGATCATCAAGGCCGGGCGGGTGCGGCCGCTCGGGGTCACCAGCCTGAAGCGGCTGTCGGCGTTCCCCGACCTGCCGACCATCTCGGAATCCGGCTTCAAGGGCTACGAGGTCACCGGCTGGTTCGGCTTCGTGGCCCCGGTGAAGACACCACGCAGCGTCGTGCAGCGACTCAATGCGGCGGTGGTGCAGTCGGTGCGTATGCCGGAATTGCAGGAGCGCCTGGGCAACCAGGGCGCGGAACTCGTCGGCAGCACGCCTGAGGCCTTCGGCGCCTACCTGAAGAGCGAACAGGCAAAGTGGGCGAAGGTGATCCGGCAGGCCGGCATCAAGGCAGACTAGCGGCTGCGCGCAACACGGCGTGCAGCTACGGCCGCATCGGGCGGCTTCGAGAAACCAGGAAGACAGCGCGAAGGGGAAGTACACGTGGCAAGAGCAAAGGGTATCCGGCAGGTGGCCTGGCATGACTGCGCCGGCGGCGGGCAGGTGGTTGTCGAACGCGGCATCGCCTACATCGGGCATATGCGCAACCCGCACGGCACCTCGATCGTCGACGTGCGTGACCCGCGCCATCCGAAGCTGCTGGCCGAACTGAAGATGCCGCCCGCCACCCACTCGCACAAGGTGCGCGTCGGCAACGGCATCATGATCACCAACCGTGAGACGCTGTCGAACCGGGCAGTGCGCGACGAGAAGCTGCCTGAGGGTTACCGCGGCGGCGTCAGCATCCATGACATCAGTGATCCGGCGAAGCCGAAGCACATCCTCGACTGGGATTGCACCCACGTGCCCGACGGCGGGCCGGCCAGTGGCGTGCATCGCTTCGACTTCGACGGTCGCTACGCCTACCTGTCGCCGACGATGGATGGCTATGTCGGCAACATCATGGTCGCGCTCGATCTGGCGGACCCTGCGAAGCCAGTGGAAGCAGGGCGCTGGTGGGTGCCAGGCCAATGGGCCGCGGGCGGCGAGACCCCGACCTGGGACGGCTGGGCGCACCGCATCCATCATTCGCTTCGCTACGATAACCGCCTGTACACGAGCCTGTGGCATGGCGGCTTCGCGATCCTCGACGTGGACGACCTGTCGAAGCCGACGTTCATCTCCGGCCTCGACTGGAGCCCGCCGTTCCCGTGGCCGACGCACAGCGCGGTGAAGGTACCGTTCAAGATCGACGGCCGCGACATGCTGGTCGTCGCCGACGAGGACGTCTCGCGCATGCCGGGCTGCCCGCCTTACCCGGCGGCCTTCCTCTGGATGGTGGATGTCACCGACGAGAAGCATCCGGTACAGTTCTCGAGCTTCCAGCTCGACGACATGCCGCCGGGCGAGCAGCCGCAGATGACCGGCTGCCACCAGCCGGTCGAGAAGATCACCGGCACCGAGGTGCCCTGCACCTGGTTCGCCAACGGCCTGCGCATCATCGACATCTCGCGCCCGCACGCAATGAAGGAAGTCGCGTACTTCGTGCCGGATCCGGCGCCGGGCGTCGACCGCATCAGCTCGAACGACATCTACGTCGACGAACGCGGGCTGATGTTCCTGATCGACCGGGTGCGCGGACTGCACATCCTCGAACGCACCTGACCAGAGTCAGACGAGCGGATCACATACCGAGGTCCGCCCCACGACTCTGGGGTCTGACCCCAGGGTCAGACCCCAGGGTCAGACCCCAGGGTCGTGGGGCGGTGCGCCTCAGCCTTCCCGGTTGCGCATCCAGTCAGCGGTGGTGAAGAACGCCTGCAGCAGGCGTTCCATCAGTGCGTCCTCGAGGCCGGAATCGAGCATCGCCCGTCCCATGCAGACCAGCCACTGGTCGCGCTCGGGTGTGGCGATCGCGTAGGGCAGGTGACGCGCGCGCAGCATCGGATGGCCGTGCTTCTCGATGTAGTACTGCGGACCGCCGAGCCAGCCGCAGAGGAACAGGAACAGCTTCTCGCGCGAGCCGGACAGATCGTCTGGATGAAGCTTGCGGATAGCGAAGAAATCCGGATCCGAGTCCATCAGGTCGTAGAAGCGGTCGGTGATCCGGCGCACCACCGGTTCGCCGCCGAGCAGGTCCCAGGCGCTCGGCTGCCCGTCGGTACCTTCGTCGCCCTGCGGTTTCGCGTCGCTTGTGTTGCTGTCGTTGCTGGCCACGGTGGTCGATGAGCGGGTCGGATTGCGGAACGCTTATTATCGCCGCTGGCGTACCCGCAGGAGAGTCCCGATGGAATACCGCAGGCTGGGCCGCAGCGGCCTGAGCGTCTCCGCCCTCTGCCTGGGCGCGATGAACTTCGGCGAACAGACCGACATGGCGACCGCGACGCGCATCTTCGAATCCGCGCGCGAGGCCGGCGTCAACTTCATCGACACCGCCGACAGCTATGCAGCCGGCGAGTCCGAGCGAATGGTCGGACGGCTGCTGGGTACGCGGCGCGACGAGTTCGTGCTCGCCACCAAGTTCGGCAACGCCTGGGGCAACGACCCGAACCGGCGTGGGCTGTCGCGCAAGTGGATCCTTCGTGCGATCGACGACAGCCTCGGACGCCTGAAGACCGACTATGTCGACGTCTGGTACCTGCACCGTGACGACCCGGAGACGCCACAGGAGGAGACCATCCTCGCGCTGGGCGACGTGATCCGTTCGGGCAAGGTGCGCTACATCGGCCTCTCTAACCTGTCGGTATGGCGCATGCTCCGCTTCATCCACCATTGCGAGAAACTGGGCGTGCCGCGGCCGGTGGTGTGTTCGCCGTACTACAACGCGATGAACCGCATGGCCGAGGTGGAACTGATCCCGGCCTGCGTCGATGCCGGCCTGGGCGTCGTGCCGTATAGCCCGATCGCACGTGGTGTGCTGTCCGGCCGCTATGCACCCGGACAGCCGGTGCCCGCCGATTCCCGCGTTGGCCGCAACGATGCGCGGATCATGCAGACCGAGTACCGGAAGGAATCGGTCGAGATCGCTCAGCAGGTGGTGGCGCATGCGCAGTCGCGCGGGATCAATGCAGCGCAGTACGCGGTGAACTGGGTACTCGCCAACCGCTGCGTGTCGTCGGTGCTGGCCGGCCCGCGCACGCTCGAGCACTGGGAGGACTACCTTGCCGCGCTCGACTATCGCTGGTCGGCCGAGGACGAGGCGCTGATCGACCAGTACGTGAAACCAGGCCATCCGTCGACGCCGGGCTTCACCGATCCGAAATTCCCGGTCGGAGGCAGGCGCCTCGGTTGACTGGCGCAGGCGCCGCTCAGAGGTACAGCACCGCCGGGAACACCGCCACCGCCAGCACGAGTACCAGCCACTGGAGGTTGTTGCGCGCCAGCCATCCGGTGAAATGGAGTACCAGTACGATGATCGCGAAGACGTAGAAGAGGGCGAAGGCCATTGCGTGAGGCGGTCCCGGTTCGCGTGGGGATGGCCGGCAGGCGCGGATGGGATGCAATGCCGACGTCGAGATTCGCGAATTGTTGCATCACCTCGCGGTAATGTCGAATCGTTACTTTGCGCGGAACGTGCCCGGATACATGCACCGGGCTGCCGGGATCTTCGACGATGGTGCCCGGACACACGCACCGGGCTGCCGGTTCCGCTCGTGTCCCCCGCCGCCGGGCGCGCGTGCGCCCGACGGCTCCTCCTTTACCTCGCTCCACCGGCAGCCCGGTGCGCGTGTCTGCTCCACCACCGTGCCTTGTTGAGAGGTGAGGATGGGCTGGTGCGACGACACGGCGGTCTGGTGCCGCCGGGCGGTTGTGCGGTTCCTCTCTCACCACAGCACCTGCGCGGATCGAGGCGAGGGGCTACCTGGCGGAGCGAGGTAAAGGAGGAGCCTCCGGGCGCGGCAGCGCCCGGAGG